>CAKAOY010000154.1 GCA_916710115.1 uncultured Bergeyella sp. | reverse complement strand
TATAATGACCCTGTGGTTTTCGGCTGGGCAATGCAGTTGAGAGCAGAAGGAGCAAACTTTACGGATAAATATATTATCCGCCAGATATGGGAGGCCTGCGAAAGAACAGGGAGAAGAAAACCATCCGACAGATGGTTTGGGCAGAAGATATTTGAAACAGCTCACGCTCAGTTTTTGACTGCTCAAAAACGATATGGAAGCAGTAAAAAAGCCAACATACATAAGTCATACATCCCTTTTGCTGATGCTTTTTATGCTGGGGACTGCTGGGAAGTGGATGCTACGAGGGTCAATATCATAGCCCACCAGACCAAAGATGAAAATGGGAATAAGGTAGAAAGACATCTAATGGTGGTGGTAGTTCGGGATGTAATGAGCGGAGATATTCTGGGATATGATTTTACCTATGCAGAAGACCACTCCAGCTTTGCAAGAGCTATGAAAATGGCAGTACAGACCGCAGGATATCTTCCTTATGAACTGGTAACCGACCGTTTCCCAGGGCATAATACAGACCAGATAAAACGCCTGTTTGAGAGAATGGAAGCGATGGGGGTTATCGTTACGATGAGCCACAATGCTAAGGAAAAAGCAGGAATAGAGCGGTGGTTCGGAACTTTCCAGAGTGTCATTCTGATGGGGTCAAAATATTACTACGGAGAAGGGATCACTTCTACAAGACTGACCGCCCAAAGAAGCCCTGAATATCTGGCAAAACTAAAAAAAGAAAGCAGGAAAGCGGGATTTGATGTAGTGCAGGCTTATACAGAATGTGAAACGCTGATAGAACAATGGAGGAATTTAAAATACTCCTACTACAGCAGAAAACATGCTAATCTGCATAAAACACCAAAGGAACTGCATAATGAAAGCGAAAAGAAGCATGTAACCTTTGTAAACAGACTGCAGACCTCTATGCTCTTTGACTTGAAAAAAGAGATAACAATAAGAAATAATGGACAATTCCATTTAGAGATGATGGGGGTAAAATTCTATTACCAGATAGATGTAGAGGATTACGAAATTATTGCCAAATACCATAACAAACAGGTTTTAGTTTCTTATGATTTGGATGATTTAAACGAAGTCTATCTGTGGAGAGAACATGGTAATTTATTGGCCTCATTATGTACAGCACAGGAGCTTAAGCCAATAGTGAAACATGGACCAGGCAAAGAACTGGGCAAAATTTCACAGCAGAAAGCAAGAGAACGCCGTATAGAAGAACTGAAGCAGCAGGATTTAGACCAATATACAGCTGTTGCGAATGAGGAGGAACTATTATTAGGAATAAATACGGATAAGAAGAAGGCCAATGGATTTGAGGACTACTACAATGGAGTAAATATCCCTCTAAAAAAAGTATCAGGAAGCGATATTGCCCCTGATGACTTTGAAAACAGCTTTCTAAACAAGAAAGACTATTAAAAATAAATAGGTATGACAAATTTACAAAAAAAAGAGATAGTACAAGCTATCCATGAAGAAAAAGCCCGATTAGGTAGCTATGCAAGGGTAGCTACCAAAGTCGGAGTTTCAGAGGCTACAATCTCCCAAATGAGAAATGACAACTGGGATAAAATCGCAGATGGCCTATGGACAAAGGTAGCACAGGCATTAGGTTTTACTTCTGATGAGTGGCAGCTTGCCGATACATTGAATTTCAGAAAGATTACTAGTGTTTTAAATGATGCCAAAAATGAAAGCATGTTTATGGCCATCAGCTACAAGGCAGGAAGTGGAAAAACAGCTACTCTAAAGCATTATTCAGAGGTAAACAGCGAGGAAAATGTGTTTTTCATCCAAGCCAGAGAGTGGGCAAAGAGGGATTTTCTTTTAGAATTGTGCCAAAAACTAGGAATTGATGCAGGAAAAGGCTATGTAGGGGTAGATAAATTAGGAATGAAAGTGATAGACTTTTTTGCAAAGAGACAAAGCAGAAAACCTCTTTTAATCGTAGATGAAGCTGACAAACTCCGTCCTTCTGCCCTCCGTTGGTTTATTACTCTTTATAACGAGCTGGAGGATAAAATGGCAGTTGTAATAGCAGGAACTGAAAATTTAGAAAAGACTATAAGCAAAGGGGTTAAATATAATAAACTCGGTTTTGATGAGATTTCAAGCCGTTTCGGAAGAAAATTTATCAATAACCTGCTGGGGGCAAGAAAAGAAGATGTGGAGCTGATATGCAGAGCTAATGGCATTGATGATAAAGCTATGATAAGTAAAATTTTTGAAGAATGCGAACCAGTCAATATTGTTATACAGGAGCAGAGCATTAAGGTTGTTGAAGATTTAAGAAGACTTAAAAGAGTGATAAAAAGAGAGTTAATACAACAAAAATATGAAATATCTAATAATTAAAACCAACCATCATGATAGAACTATTTGAGCCGAATTTAGAAGAAATAGAGGCTATGATAAAAGAAATAGAGAAACAAATGGAAGATGCCGACAGCCTTGCCGAGTGGCGAGAATTACAGCATCAGCTGGATGAATTACTAGAGAGACAAAAACAATTATTAGAAAATCAACCTTAAAAAAATAGAAATAATGGTAACAATAGAAGATTTATTACAAAAGCCCGTGTCGGAGCTTACCTATGAAGAATTTCAAAAAATCACGGCACACAAAAGGGAGCAAGAGCGTAAAGAAAAAGAGGAAAAACGCCACGCCTATGAACAATTAAGAGAGGAAACCATCAATGAGCTGGGACCTATTGCCGAAAAAATCTCAAAGGAAATACAAGAATTTAAGGAAAAATCTTTTGTCCAATTGGGAAGCCTTTATGAGCTTTTGCAGGATTATTCCAATCGCCACAGAGATGGAAAAGGAAATTTTGAGATTAAAAATGAGCATTACAAAATTCTATTTAAAAAGCAAGGCAAAGGCTCCTTTGATGAGCGTTCTCACCAAGCTGAAAAACACATCATTGATTTTGTTAATTCAAAATTTGAAAACGACCAAGACACCAGAGATTTAATTATGTCGCTTTTAGAAAGGAAAAAAGGGAATCTTGATATTGAGCTTATTCAGAAGCTGTACTCTATGGAGAACCGCTTTGATGATGAAAACTGGCGAGAAGGTATCCGACTGCTGAAAGAAAGTTATCAATACAACCACACCAAAGATTATATTTCTTTCTTCAAAAAAGGAGAAAACAATGAATGGATAGGAATAAACCTTAATTTCTCTTATAAATAGAAATTAAAGTGTAATTAAAGGCTATTAAAAACCACTTTCCGCACAGGCAGGCACCGATGTTCGAGCCATCGGGCGGAGCAAAAATAATTTAAAAAAAATGAAAAAAGTAGCAATTTTATCCCTTTTTATACTTGTGGGATGTGTTAAAAAAGCTGAAAAAACAGAAGTTAGAGGCAACTATAATGTAGAAT
>CAKAOY010000153.1 GCA_916710115.1 uncultured Bergeyella sp. | reverse complement strand
TTTAATTTTTATGGAAAAATTTATCGTAAGGTGGTAGTGGGGCGTAATGGAAGGCTTTTGTTTTCTAATTCCAGTGATATAGATAGACTTTACCAAGATACATTTATAGATAAAACAAATACCGAAAAGTTACCTTCGGTAGAGTATAATAGGGTTTATTCTTCTTTTCCTGAACGAGAATTGCCGATGGCTCAAATATTTGCAGGTTATACGAATATAGATTTTCATAAAACCCGCGAAGGTCGTACTCAATATCGATATTCTATTGATAATGATGAGTTTATATTAAAAATATCTGATGTGGTAGCCAATATTAATGGAAGGTATGCCAATACAACCTATGATATTATCGTAAAAATTAATAAAAAAAATGAGATTTTTATTAAGACGGAAAGAAAGAAAAATGAAAATTATAATGCAATTTTAGGCTTACAAGACGAAACTGCTACAAGGTTTTTAGTTCCGAATAATCAGTTTAATAATAATCAATGGAGTAATGATAAAGGGTATAAATTTTCTCCTACCAAAAAACGAATCCAAAAGGTTGTTTGGCAGGTGAATAATGTCTATAAACATACAGGACTAACCTATAATTATCAGCCTATTTCAGCAAATGAAGTGTTATCCGCAGAGATAACTTATACGGATGGTTCAACGGAGAAAAGTGAAGTGAAGTTTAAGACTTTTCTCACACCACAAATTAGAAAAATTGATAAATCAAATGCTTGTATTTCAGAATATTTATTAGAAGTAGTTAATCCAGAAAATAATGTAGAATATACTTGGCGGAATCTCATCACGAATGAATTTTTGGGTGATGGAAATAGCCTTATAGTGAAGCGGTCTGGGGAGTATTATGCCCAAGTGAAAAATTGCGATGGAGTGAGGTCTAACTCAGAGAAAATTACCATTCCAGAGAATATCTTACCTCCATTTAATTTTGTTGAAAATCGCATATTTAAATTTAGTGATAATGCAAATTTGGATAGTAAGAAATTTGACTTGTCGGTTGTTGTAAATCAGTATAGTGGGACAGGATATACAGTGGAATTTTTCCAAAATGAAACACCTATCAATGGTGATTTTGAAATAAAAAATGGAGATACTGTGACTCTCACAATGGTGCTGAAATCCACAATAAATATCGGTTGCGAGGAAAGGAGAAATTTTATTTTAAAATATCAATCTTTCCCAAATAATTCACCACTTACAAACCCAAAAAAAATCTGCTTTGAGAGAGAAATTTATACGATTGAAGAGTTTAAAAATGATTTTCCAGCATTAGCAGGGTACGAGATTAATTTCTCAAAAGATGGGATTCATTACGATGAAAACACTATTAATCCGAAAGAAAGAAATTGGGTGAAACTATCTAAAAATGGTTTTTCTTCTGAGAGTATTAAAGAGTTGAAGTTTAATATTTTAGATAAAATTGAGGTGAAAAATTATACTCAATTTAAGCCTCATTGTGAGAGCCCGACAGAGTATTTTGATTTGAATATTATTAAAAATCAACTTGAATATGGCGATGTGAAGGTGAAATTTTATACAAAATATGAAAATGGGATTTTTTCTAATGAAATTACCAATTTGCAGTATCGGTCAAGAATTAGAAAAGTATACATAAAACTCTATAATTCTGAGGGTTGTGAATATCAAGGAGTTCCTCCAACACTAGATTTTATAGTGTATAGAAAACCAACTTTACTGAAAAATACTCAGACCTTGCAGACACTTTGCGGAGGAAATATTGTGGATATTACCCTGAATATTAATGACTTTATTCCAACAGATTTTCAATATAAGCAGGAAGTAATCGTGAGATATTTCAATTCTAATGGCATAGAACTCACTGAAAATGAGATAAAAAACTTTGATGTAAATAGTGAGGTACCCTATGCTGAAATACACTATACCAAAACGCCTACCAATAATACTTGTTATGATAGAATAGATTATGAAATTATAAAATCTGTAAAACCAATAAGAAGATTATCAAGTATTTATATATGTAATGAAAATATTTATCCTTTGGAGGATTTTAAAAATAAAGTGATAGAGTCGCCCCAAAACTATGTATTTTATGATGAGAATATGGAGGAAATTAATAGCGATATAGCCATTCAGTCGGTATTCAGATTTTATATAAAAAATAAAAATACAGGTTGTCTTTCGGATTTGCAAACTATTAATTTTGAGAAAAAAAATCCGATTTCATTGATTAATAATGAGATAATAGTAGAGGTATGCGATACTTATGATGATGTATTTGATGGAAGGGTAGAGTTTGATTTAGATTCTCAAAAATCAAAATTTACCAATCAAAATTCTGTTTTTGAGTATTTTAGAGATGAAAATTTAACTCAAAGAATTTCTCCTCAAGGAGTGTTTGGTAATGAAACTATTTTTGTAAAAATTTCTGATAATAGCCATTGTCCTACTATTGCTAAAATTTATTTAAAAGTAAATAAATCTACAAAATCATCAGCACTTTTAGATAAATATTATATTTGTTATGGTGATTCCGTTATTATTAATGCAGGGAATGAAAATATTGATGCTATTTGGAGTGATGGTAGAGTAGGACAGCAGCAGATATTTGATAAAACAGGGAAATATTATGTAACACTCACGAATTCGGAAGGTTGTTCTTATACTCATAAATTTGAGATTTCCGATGAAAATCAGCCGAAAATAAAAAAAATTAATCAGTCGGAAAGCCAAATAGAAATCATGGCAGATGGAGGAGCTCCCCCTTATGAATATTCTTTTGATGGAGGAGCTACTTGGAGAGGAATGAATGTTTATACAATGCCTACTGCCGATAAGTATAAGGTACAAGTTCGCTCGGTAACAGGATGCATTGGGGAGCCTAAAATAATTGCTAATGTGAAGATTGCTAATTTAATAACTCCTAATGACGATGGTAAAAATGATGTGTGGCGAGTGGATAATTTGGAGGAAATGACTCAGGTGGAAATCATAATTGTTGATAGATATGGAAAACCCGTTTTTCATTCAGTGGATAAAAATAAAATGGATTGGGATGGGAAAAGTAACGGCCGACCTCTTCCTACGGCGACCTATTGGTATGTGGTGAAGTGGTATGACCCTATCCGCACCAAAAATGAAGTTCGTTCGGGGTGGATACTTCTCCAAAATAGAGATTAGATATAATTATAGTATTGATTATTAGTTTTTTATGTTTTATTTGATAAAATAAGTGTTACTTAATTTGGTAGTATCATATAAAAATCATACATTTGCAAAACGATTGGAGGAGTATTATCCTCAGTTAGGAGAGATGGCAGAGTGGTCGATTGCGGCGGTCTTGAAAACCGTTGAGGGTAACACCTCCGGGGGTTCGAATCCCTCTCTCTCCGCAAAGTGGCTTCAAGATGACTTCAAAAT
>CAKAOY010000152.1 GCA_916710115.1 uncultured Bergeyella sp. | reverse complement strand
TGTAAGAGCCTTATAGGTAAGCCATACTGCAAATGGAAAAATTAACAAATTAGGTAACCATCGGGCAATATAAGGATCCAGCTCTCCTTTCCAAGATATATTTTCTGTAGTAAGCATCAATGTATTGAAAATCAAAAATATAACAATTGAAAAAACTACAGGTAGCCCTACTCCACCTTTGCGAACAATAGAACCAAGACTCACTCCAATCATAAAGAAAATAATACAAGTCAAAGGATATGCAGTTATTTTTTGCTGATGCATAATCATTTGTGAGCGATTTTTTAGTACATCAACAATAGATTCTTTTTTAGAAGCTAAATCCACTTTTAGATTTTCTACCTCGCGGTAGGCTTGTGCCAATATCTCTATTTTATCATTTTTTGATTTTTTATCTAAATCATATTGGGCTTTTGGTTTTTTGGTAGGCTTCTCACCCTCTTCTATCAATATGTATGGATTGGTACTTGATAGGAGTGAATAGGCATAATTTTTAAATACCTCTACATTCTCTTTTTTTTGTTTTGCTACTTCTTGGCTTATCTCAGAGTAGTTTTTAAAAGTATAATCATCGGTAATCTGCTCGGAATCTATCGCTTTATTCACCAAATCACTAATATCAAAATGATAGGTCATCGTGTCGAACTTCATAGATTGACTCTCTTGTTTAAGCCTATCTTCGTAGTCTTTACCTTGCAATTGGTCTTCATAAACAAAGCCATTAAATAGCACAAGTTTCAGATAGTTATTATTTTCAGCATTTACGAGTTTTCCTTTTTTTGCAATTATTGTCTGCTGATTATCATATGATGTTGCTCTCTTGTGTATAAATATTCCTTCTAAATTTTCATTATTTTTTCCTGTAATGTTATCAAATTTCACGGCATAACCAGGTATTTGATTCACAATAAATTGCCCTGCTGTGAAATTAAGAGTTGGGCGAGCCACAGCAATATTATAAAGCATATTTTTTGCCTTTCGTTGAGATTGTGGCACAACACTATTTTGAAAGAAAAAAAGGACGACAGCCATACCCGAAACGAGAATAAATAACGGAGCCATAATCCTTGTGAGAGAAATCCCTGCTGCCTTCATTGCGGCAAGTTCATACCTTTCTCCGAAATTTCCAAAAGTCATAATTGATGCTAAAAGTATCGTAAGAGGTAATACCATAGACACCACACTTGGGCTGGCATAAAGAAAAAACTTAAAAAGTTCAAAAGTAGTAAGTCCCTTTCCTACGATATTCGCCATTTGTATCCAAACAACATTCACCATAAAGATGAAAAATAATACCGAAAAAATAAACAAAAAAGGCTGTAAAAAAGTCTTTATAATATACCTATCAAGGATTTTCATTATAGTTCTGTGATGATGTAGTTTTTGTAATTTGCTTTATTAAAAGTAAAAAATGACGGACTCATATTTTGATTGTTTTTGTATTCTTGTATCGTGATGGTATTATAAGATTTATCCGACAATTGTTGTTCAATCTTCACAATAGCAGAGGTTTTAGCATCTATGTAGATATCCACTTCCTTTACTCCATTGGCCTTAATGGGGGTTAGACGCACTTGCTCTACTAACTTCCCAGAAATATTTTTCTTGCCTACATAGGTACTATTATAATCTTTTTTATAGGTTGTGAGATAACTTGTAGGTGAGAAAGCAACATTCCCGTTATGCCCAACTTTCGTTATCGTAACTTCGGAGTCTTCTGTACTGATGTTGTATATTTTTTTACCATCAAAAATTTGCTCTACACCCATTACCTTCAATCGATATTGGGTCGGCGTAGTGTAAAATGTCCCTACTTGCGTTTTGGACACTCGTCCATTTACTCCTATTCCATAAGCAAACTTGAAGTAGGAATTTCTATTTTCTTTATATTTTTTAGTGGTCGTTTCTAATATTTTAGACGATTTCAAATCATGTTTTTGAGCTTGACATATTACTAAAATCATCATAAAAACACTTATTAGTAATTTTTTCATTTTCTTTGTTTTAAAAATATCAGCAAAGATATAAAAAACTAATGATAGCATTGTTTTTTAGAATACCATTTTTGATTAATTTTAACTACTTTTGTCTAAATTTACAAAAATGAAAGATATAGAAAATAGAGACGATGTGATACGATTTGTGGATTCCTTCTATATAAAAGTAAGGAATAGCAACAAATTAGGATATATTTTTGATGAAATAGCTCAAACAAATTGGGAAACACACCTTCCTGTAATGTATTCTTTCTGGGCAAGTATCTTACTAGAAGAGAGAAGTTTTAGCGGAAACCCAATGAAAGTGCATATAGATTTGGCCGATAATGCCCCGATGACCAGCGTAGAGTTTTCGGAATGGATAGAACTATTCACCGAAACCATAGACGAACTATTCGCAGGGGAAATTGCCGACGAAGCCAAAGCAAGAGCCAGCAATATAGCTCGATTGATGCTAGCTAATATCCAACGAAAACAAATGATAAAAACCAACGAAAACAACCAATAATACTATCCTAAAACATTCAAAATAAATTATTTACCCTCATTATCAGAGGGTTATATTTTAAAACACTACCTTGTATTGCAAAATACTATTAATTTTATATATCTTTGCAAAGTAAATAACAAACACTTTATTAAACCCCAATAATATGAACACAGAGAATATCAAATCTCAAATGAGAAAAGGTATTTTGGAGCTTTGTATCCTGAGTCTCATCAATCAAAAAGAAATGTATGTCTCAGACCTCATCAGCGAACTCCGAAATGGCGAACTCAATGTAGTAGAAGGCACCTTGTACCCTCTACTTACACGACTCAAAAATGGTGAATTCCTCTCCTATCGTTGGGAAGAATCCACAGGAGGGCCTCCTAGAAAATATTACCAAATAACCGATAAGGGGAAAAATTTCCTCAACGAGTTAGAAAATACTTGGACGGACCTCATTGCATCGGTAAATAAAATCACTCATCTAAACCAAGACTAAAATTCCAAAATTATGAACAAAACAATTTCTATCGGACTGGCTGGATTCTCTTTCATAATAGAAGAACACGCCTATATAAAACTCAGCGACTATCTAAAATCTCTACGAAATGCTCTTGAAAAGGACGAGGCAGACGAGGTAATGCACGATATAGAAATACGCATTGTAGAAATCTTCCGCGAGTGCCTCAACACCCACAATCGAGAAGTAATAAATACAGCGGATGTAGAAAAAATAATCGACCAACTTGGGACTCCCGAAACCATAGAAGAGCAGGAGAACGCCTATTTTTCAGATAATACAAAAAGAAAAAATACGGACAACAACCAGACCAAACAACTATTCCGTGACCCGACTAACAGAAAAATTGCTGGAGTGTGCTCGGGGATGGCTTCTTACTTTGGAATGGAAATAACTACGATGAGACTTATTTGGATTG
>CAKAOY010000151.1 GCA_916710115.1 uncultured Bergeyella sp. | reverse complement strand
CTGATATAGCACTGAATTATATGCCTCCTTTTATCTCTATAATATTTATTATAGCTCTGATATCGGCATTGTTTCCGAGTGCTGATGGTGCGATGACAGCTCTTACCTCGTCTCTTTTTATAGATGTTTTTGGGATTAATGATAGAGCGTTTTCTACTGATAAAAAGGAAAAAATTAGGAAGAGAATACATTTATTAGTAGCCTTTTCGTTCCTTATAATGGTGTTGGTATTCAGATGGATAAATGATAACTCAATGATAGGATTAATCCTAAAACTTGCGGGCTTTACTTATGGGCCATTGTTGGGGTTATTCGCTTTCGGAATTTTCACAAAATATAAGGTAAAAGATAGTTTGGTGCCAATAGTTTGTATCCTATCACCTGTGTTTTCTTATATTATAGACCATTTCCAGACAGATATTTTCGGAGAGTTTAAAATAGGTTTAGAATTGTTGATAATTAATGGAATGATAACATTTTTGGGACTTTTATTTATTGTGAAAAAGGAAAAATAAAAGTAGAAAAACTTATCCGTATAAATTTACAAAGTAGAGATTGACGCACTAAAAATATTAGATATAATTTTTTTTACTCATCAAAAATCATTAATTTTACAAAAAATTATGTTTTATGAGAAATGTTATTTTGGTGATGGTAGCTTCGTTTAGTTTGTCGTCTTGCCTTTATGTAAGTGTTGCACCTCATAGAATCGGTGGATTGAGCGACAAATATGGATGTATCCCAAGTGCTGGAATGACTTATTCTCAACTACAAGGTGAGTGTATACAAGTTTTTAATCAAGGACTCCGCCTAAATCCAATTCAAGTGAATGAGAATGAGGCTGTCATTAGTGCATTTATTCTTTTCTCTAAGAATGGTAAAAGGGCAGAGGTTTTCCTTCCTAATAATAAATCAGTTATTTTGGATGCTAAGGATGATGTTATTTTTGAAAAAGATAATGTGAAATACGACAAAAATAGCAGAACTCTCTATATAGATGGTATCCTAAGGTATAAACAAGAAAAATAGAAAAATAATGAGAAAGATTCAGATGGTTGATTTGCAAAATCAATATTTTAAAATAAAAAATGAGGTAGATAATGCAGTGCTGAATGTGATGGAATCAGCACAATTTATCAATGGATCAGAGGTGAAATATTTCCAAAAAGAGATGGAAGAGTATCTCAATGTAAAGAATGTGGTACCTTGTGCTAATGGAACTGATGCACTGCAAATTGCACTTATGGCTCTCGGTTTGGAAGAGGGAGATGAGGTCATCACTGCGGATTTTACATTTGCAGCGACAGTGGAAGTAATCCATCTACTGAAACTAAAATCTGTATTGGTGGATGTGGATTATGATACTTTTACGATTGACCCTGAAAAAATTAGACAAGCAATAACTCCAAAAACAAAGGCTATAATTCCGGTACATCTTTTTGGACAGTGTGCCAATATGGAGGAAATTTTGAAAATTGCAAAAGAACATAATCTATTTGTGATAGAGGATAACGCCCAAGCAATCGGTGCAGAATATACATTCTCTGATGGTTCTGTGAAAAAATCAGGGACAATGGGGACTATTGGTACGACATCTTTTTTCCCATCTAAAAATTTGGGTTGTTATGGTGATGGAGGGGCTATTTTTACTAATGATGATGATTTGGCATACAAAATTCGAGGTATTGTAAATCACGGAATGTATGAAAGATATTATCACGACGAAGTGGGGGTTAATTCTCGTTTGGATAGTATCCAAGCAGCGATTTTGAGAAGAAAATTACCATATTTAGATCATTATAACGACGCGAGAAGAAAGGTTGCAGACCATTATGACGAGGTTTTTGCAAATCATCCAAATATACTAATCCCTAAAAGATACGAAAAATCTACTCATGTGTTTCATCAATATACATTGAGAATTTTGAATGGAAAGAGAAATGAGCTTCAACAATTTTTGGCAGAAAAAGAAATACCTGCTATGATTTATTATCCTGTGGCTCTCAGAAAGCAAAAGGCTTATTTTCAAGAAAGTAACGATGCTGATTTTGTGAATACAGATAAATTGTTAAATCAAGTGATATCCTTACCAATGCATACGGAACTTGATGAAGAGCAGTTGAAATATATCACGAACGCAGTATTAAAATTTATGAAATAAAAATATGGCTATATTAGTTACAGGGGGATTAGGATACATCGGCTCGCATACCGTGGTTGAGTTACTAAATAATGACTTTGATGTAGTTATCGTTGATGATTTGTCTAACACAGATAGAATAATACTTGAAGGAATAGAGGAAATAACGGGAAAAAAGCCTATTTTTTACCCATTTGACCTTAAAAGAAGAGAATTGATTTCTCAAGTCTTAGATGCTCATAAAATTACAGGATGCATCCATTTTGCAGCTTTTAAGGCAGTAGGAGAGAGCCAAGTAAGACCGATTGACTACTATGAAAATAATCTATATTCGTTGATTAATATTTTACAGGAGTTCAAGGAACGAGATATTTCTAATTTTATTTTTAGTTCCTCTTGTACGGTCTATGGTCAAGCTGATAAGATGCCAATTGATGAAGAGACTCCAATAAAACCAGCTGAATCTTCCTACGGAAAAACGAAGCAAATGTGTGAGGATATTTTGAAAGATTTTGCAATAGCTCACGAAAAAAAGATTACACTACTGAGGTATTTCAACCCGATAGGAGCTCATCCTTCTGCAAAAATTGGTGAATTACCAATAGGAATACCCAATAATTTGGTACCTTATGTAATGCAAACGGCTGCTGGTATCAGGGAAAAACTGAGTATATGGGGAGATGATTATGAAACACCCGATGGTACAGCAGTGAGAGATTATATCTATGTTTGTGACTTGGCAAAGGCTCATTTACAAGCACTTAAAAAACTTTTGAAAGAAGAAAAAGAAACCTTAATAGATATATATAACCTCGGCACGGGTAAAGGTTCGTCCGTTTTGGAAATAGTGAAAACCTTTGAAAAAGCGAATGGAGTTTCTGTGCCATATCAGATTTGTGGGCGTAGAGCAGGAGATATTACCATCGCTTATGCCAATGCCAATAAAGCTGAAAAAGAATTAAATTGGAAGGCTAATACCTCATTAGAAGAAGCTCTTAGAACCACTTGGGAGTGGCAGAAATATTTGGATAAGGTAAAATAAATTATAGTATAAAGTATTGAATATAAGTAACTTATTGTTTTTTGTGTCTGTTTTATTTTTTAATTTTTGATATAAAATAGTAGAATATTAAGTAAATTTTTATACATTTGCATAGATTTAAATAAAAAGATAATACAATGACTTCATTTTGGCTATTTTTAAGTAAAATGTTCTTGGCTTCATATAAATTTTATGATGCCTTTGCCTATGAATTAAACTGGGTATTGTTTATTGTAGGTAGTGG
>CAKAOY010000150.1 GCA_916710115.1 uncultured Bergeyella sp. | reverse complement strand
TAAGAAATCCTGAAATTCTCTGGGAGGGATTAGCCGAATTAATATCCGAAAATATTGATTTTAGTAAAGATTTTAGATTGAGATTCGTAGGTAGAATAGATGACAAAATTTTATCAGAGATTAATAAAACCAATCTAAAAAACAATTTTGAATACATGGGATATCTACCTCATAAAGATGCATTTATAGAGATGTATAATGCTCATATTTTATTGATAACTAATTTCCCAAAAGAAAATGCAAGGGGCATTATCCCAGGTAAAATTTTTGAATACTTAGCGACAGGAAATCGGATTCTTTCTTTTGGAATTGATAATTCTGATGTTGAACAAATATTGAGAATAACCAAAGCAGGAAAACATTTTGATTATCAATCAAAAAAAGAAGTAAAAGACTATATATTAACCAATTATATCAATTGGAAAAACAATAATTTACAAAAAAATACAGAATCTATTAATGATTTTTCAAGGAAAAATTTAACAAAAAAATTAGTTGAAATTTTAGAAAAATAAAATTTCAATACACTAATAATCAATAATATATTATTTTTTCATATCAAAAATTTGTATTTATAAAAATATTATTTATTACCTTTACAAACAATTTAGACTATTAAAAAAGTATTTTATGAAAATATTAGTTTGCATCAGTAGTGTTCCAGATACTACATCTAAAATTAATTTCACGGCAGATAAAACTGCTTTTGATAAAACTGGTATTCAGTGGGTTATCAATACCGCTGACGAATTTGCTCTTACTAAGGCGGTACAACTCCAAACATGTGGCCATAAAGTTTCCGTAATAAATGTTGGTAGCGCCGAAGTAGAACCTGTACTCCGCAAGTGCCTCGCTATCGGTGCTGATGATGCTATTCGAGTGAATTACTCTCCTATGGATAGTTTTTCTACAGCACAAGAAATTGCCAATATTGTAAAGGCTAACAACTATGATATTATCCTATGCGGAAAGGAATCCATAGACTACAACGGCGGTGCAGTACCAGGTATTCTTGCGGAACTATTAGAAATCCCATTTGTAAATTCAGTTAATGCTCTAAGTATCAACGAACAGGAAGTAAATATATCTCGTGAAATAGATGGTGGCAAAGAAAACCTTTCAGCAAAAACACCTATCGTATTAGCAGTAACGAAAGGCCTTGTCCCTGAAAAAGAATTAATCATCCCAAATATGAGAGGAATAATGTCGGCAAGAACTAAGCCTCTACAAGTTGTGGAAGCTACTGCACAAACAAAAGTAGAGAGCATTTCCTTCGAAAATACACCTGCCCGAGCAAATGTAAAATTAATTTCTCCAGACAATTTAGACGAACTTGTTAGACTCCTTCACGAGGAAGCAAAAGTTATCTAAACTACCATTAAATCAATTTTAATCTAAAAAATCAGAAAAAATGTCAGTATTTGTATATGCCGAAAATATCAATGGGGAGTACAAAAAAACAACCTTAGAGGCGATTTCCTACGCGAAAGCCTTAGCAGATAAAATAAGTACAAGCCTCATTGCTATCACTATAAATTCTACGGAAAGTGTAGAAAAATTATACCAATTCGGAGTAAATAAAGTAATTACTATAAAAGATGTTTCCTTAAAAAACTTTGATAATCAATATTTTGCAAAAGCTATTAATGCACATTTTGATGGTCAGTTCATCATATTTCCTCAAACAAATGAAGCATCGGCAATCGCTACAAGTCTATCCGTTAAGAATAACATTTCACTGATTACCAATGTTATAGAATTACCAGAAAATATTTCTCCTCTACAAGTCAAAAGAAAAATTTTCTCTGGAAAAGCATTTAGTATCGTAAAATCCAATACGGAAAGAAATGTCTTATCCATTGCTGTTAATTCTTTCGGAGTAAAAGAAAATCCAACAATAGGGATAGAAGAAGTAAGGGAAACAAATATTTCAGAGAGCCAACTAAAAATATCATCTCGTGAAGAAGTTGCAGGAAGCATAAATCTGAAAGATGCAGAAATCGTAGTTTCAGGAGGTAGAGGACTGAAGTCTCCTGACAATTGGCACATTATCACTGATTTAGCGAATGCCTTAAACGGTGTCTTGGCATGTTCCAAACCCGTTTCGGATAATGGTTGGAGACCTCACGAAGAGCATATCGGGCAGACTGGAACAACCATTTCTCCTAATCTCTACATTGCGGTTGGAATTTCGGGAGCTATCCAACACTTAGCAGGAGTAAATTCCTCTAAGACAATTGTTGTAATCAACACCGATGCCGAAGCTCCATTCTTCAAATCAGCAGATTATGGTGTTGTGGGTGATGCTTTTGAAGTTTTACCAAAACTCACTGAAAAAATCAAAAATTTTAAAAATTAATTTTAATAATTTATCTTTTCGAAAAAGGTCCCTCATTCTTTGAGGGCTTTTTTAAAAGAATATTCTAAAAAAATCAATAATGATACGAAATAAAATATTCCTTTCGGCTCTATTCCTACCAACGATGCTAATGTTCGGACAACAATACGGCGGAATGTGGATGCCTACGGAACTCAACGAAAAGGAAATGAAAGAGCTGGGAATGAAAATCTCGGCAAAAGATATATTCAATCCGAATAAACCGAGCATAAAAGATGCCGTAGTGCAATTCGACGGCGGTTGTACAGCTGAAATAATCTCTCCTAAGGGGCTTATTCTCACCAATCACCACTGTGGTTATAGTAGTATCCAACACCACTCTTCGGTAGAAAACGATTTACTAACCAATGGTTTTTGGGCTAAAAATAATGGTGAAGAACTCCCAAACCCTGGGGTAACGGTAGATTTTATTGTTGATATAAAAGATATTACAAATTTAATCCTTAATGAGACAAATGGCCTTTCTACTGAAAAATTAGAGCAAAAAATCGCTGAAAATATCAATGCCTACAAAAAATCTCAAAAAATAGAATCTTATCAAAAAATTGTTGTAAAACCAATGTATTACGGCAATAAATATTATGCCTATGTAATTGATACTTATAAGGATATCCGCTTAGTGGGAGCTCCGCCTCAAGCGATTGGTAAATTTGGTTCTGATACCGACAATTGGGTTTGGCCACGCCACACGGGGGATTTTTCACTTTTCAGAATTTATGCTGATAAGAATAATCGCCCTGCAGAATACTCCAAAGATAATGTTCCTTATATTCCAAAACACTATCTCCCAATC
The DNA here is from genome assembly GCA_916710115.1 of uncultured Bergeyella sp. GTDB lineage: Bacteria > Bacteroidota > Bacteroidia > Flavobacteriales > Weeksellaceae > Bergeyella_A. Next base: position 269 of record CAKAOY010000150.1, on the reverse strand, counting down.
TCTATTAAGGATAAAAAAGAGGGCGACTTTACCTTTGTATTTGGGTTTCCAGGGAGAACTACCGAGTACCTACCAGCCATTGCCGTGGAAAAAATTATGAATGAAATAGACCCAGCAATGATTATCGTGAGAGATACTGCTCTAAAAATCCTCAATGAAAAAATGAGAGCTGACGATGCTACAAGAATCAAATATGCATCTAAATATGCTCGTATAGCAAACGCTTGGAAAAAATGGATTGGCGAGGTAGAAGGACTAAAAAAATCTAA
>CAKAOY010000149.1 GCA_916710115.1 uncultured Bergeyella sp. | reverse complement strand
TTTTCCACGAATATAGCTCCTTGTGAATCGCTCTTCGTTGAGGTACCCACCTCTGATAAGAAATAAAATAATTTCCTCCTTAGCCTCTTCTATGAGGGAAAATTCTCTCATTTTTTGTTCTACTTCGTAGTGACATCGGTCTTGATAGACGCAGTAATTTGCCATCTTTAATTTTATCTCATCAAAGGTGTATGATTTTTTCTCCACTTTACTAATTCCGTTATTTTGATGATGATTATTTTCTCTAAAATAATTATATAACTCCCAACTCTTTACCTACTTTTTCAAAAGCAGAAACGGCCTTATCAAGATGCTCACGAGTATGCCCTGATGACAATTGAATACGGATTCTTGCCTTACCTTTTGGCACCACTGGATAGAAGAAACCTATCACATAAATCCCCTCGTCCATCAATTTTTCAGCCATTTTTTGGGAGATAGGAGCATCATATAGCATCACAGGAACGATAGCCGCATCACCATCTGGAATATCAAATCCTCTTGCTTTCATCTGAGTTCGGAAATAATTGGCATTATCCATCACTCTATCCCTTAATGTTGTATCTTCTGAAATCATATCCAATACTTTGGATGCCGCCCCCACGATACCTGGTGCCAATGAATTAGAGAACAAATATGGACGAGATTTCTGTCTTAGCATATCTATGATTTCCTTTTTACCAGATGTAAAACCACCTAAGGCACCACCTAAGGCTTTACCCAAAGTAGAAGTAATAATATCCACTCTACCCATTACTTCATTTGCTTCGTGGGTTCCTCTACCTGTTTTACCAATAAAACCTGTAGCGTGAGAGTCATCTACCATCACGAGAGCATTATATTTATCTGCTAAGTCGCATACGCCTTTTAGGTTGGCTACAATCCCATCCATAGAAAACACTCCATCGGTTACAATAATCTTGAAACGATGCCCTTTCTTCTCTGCTTCAATAAGTTGAGCCTCCAAATCTTGCATATCATTATTCTTATATCGGTATCGTGCCGCCTTACAAAGTCTCACTCCATCAATAATAGAAGCATGGTTGAGTTCATCAGAAATAATAGCATCTGCCTCAGTGAATAATGGCTCAAACACACCTCCATTAGCATCAAAACAAGCTGCGTAGAGAATCGTGTCCTCCATACCTAAGAATTTTGAGATTTTCTCTTCCAACTGCTTGTGTATATCTTGTGTACCACAAATAAAACGAACAGAAGACATACCATATCCACGATAATCCACAGCCTCCTGTGAAGCCTTCATAACCTCCGGATGATTACTAAGCCCAAGATAATTATTTGCACAAAAATTAATAAGTTTTTTGCCATTAGCCTCTATTTCTACCGACTGCTGGGAGGTAATTATTCTTTCTCTCTTATACAACCCCTCATTATCAATCGTTTTAAGTTCTGCTTGAAGATGTTCTAAAAATTCTCTTGAAATCATAATATTAATATTTTAAAATTATAGTATTTTTGATAAATCTATACTTCTATGCGAAGCACTAAGAACAGCTTTCCCATCCTCTAAAACAATTATTTGAGGACTTTCGTGTTCTATTCCAAAATCAGTCGCTATTTGATTGGATATATCACGATGAGACAGCAAACTAAGGAAATAATAACCAATATTGTAGTCTGACTCATCCATCTGCTTTTCAAATTTACTCAAAACACCTTTACTGATGGAGCATCTCGTAGAGTGCTTAAACAAAATCACTTTCCTTGTGTAGGACTCTTGAACTGCTTTTTGTAAATCTTCCTCAGAAGAGATTATATTCCATTTATGCGAATTCGTCATCTTTTTCTTTTTTTATGTTAAAATTATTATGTTACAAAAAATCTATTACCTGCTCTAACGCTATCCCCCGCGACCCCTTGATGAGAATATTTTTTGAGGATATTTTATTATTTTTGAGATATTCTATAAGTTCTTTGGTATTAAGAAATGCCTTTTCAGAGTTTATTTTGCTAAAATTTTCCCCTACGGTGATAATTTCCTGCAACCCCAATCCACGAGCAAAGGACAAAATATTCTGATGCTCTTGCTTACTTTCCTCACCAAGTTCCAACATATCACCAATAATAATTGTCTTATCCCCCTCAAAATGAGTAAAATTCTCCAAAGAAACCGCCATGCTACTCGGATTGGCATTATAGGTATCTACCACCAATGTTTTCTCGCCTTTTTGCATAATTTGCGAACGCATATTCGTTGGCACATATTCTTCTATCGCTTCCTTAATATACTGAAAATCAATACCAAAATAAAGTCCAAGACTAACTGCCGAACAAATATTCGTAAAATTATACTCTCCTGTAAGTTGCGACATAGCTACATCATCATTAAATGAAATACCGACGCGATTATCACGAACTACTTTATGAAAATTGAAATTGGATTCCTCCGTACCAAATGAAATTTTATATGGATATTCAGCAGTTTTCTCCAACTGAATATCATCCTTAGCATTGATAAGAATCGTTTTTTCGTGGCTGATAAGATAATTATACAACTCTGATTTTCCCTTTATCACTCCGCTAAAACCTCCAAATCCTTCCAAATGAGCCTTTCCAAAATTAGTAATATATCCAAAATCAGGCTGAGCAATATCACAAAGCATAGCTATCTCTCCTTGGTGATTGGCTCCCATCTCCACAACCGCCACTTGATGAGAAGCTCGAATAGATAAAATCGTGAGAGGTACTCCTATGTGATTATTTAAGTTTCCCTTAGTGTATTGCACCTTATATTTTTTACTTAATACGCTACTAATCAACTCCTTTGTAGTAGTTTTCCCATTACTTCCCGTAAGCCCAATAATCGGTATTGAAAGGTGTTTTCGGTGTTCTTTTGCTAACTCCTGCAAACACTCTAAGGTAGATGGTACATAGAAAATTTTTTTTTCTTTATTTTCAAATTGTTTTTGCTCTACAATTACCGCCAAGGCACCTTTTTCTATCGCCTCAGAAGCAAAAGTAGCAGCATTGAAATTACTTCCTGAAAAAGCAAAAAACAAATCATTATTCTCTATATTTCGGCTATCAATGGTTACTTTATTCGCCTTTTGAAATAATTGATAAATCTCGTGAATATTCATACTACAAAGATAAAAAAATCCATCTAAATAGATGGATTTTTCAGTTAAATATTATCGTTTTGTTCTATTAGAATTCTTATTCTTAGCATCTTGTGCTACACGGAAGCCAATCCAACCAAAACCTTTAGATTCGTTTCGGAATCTTCTTTGTCCTGGGTCTAACCAATAAGCAGTATCCTTCCAAGAACCACCTTTCACAACTCTTATTTCATTAGAGATTTGGGAAGTTCTTTCCTTTTTATCTTTCTCCATCACTACCCTACCCTTAGCATCTACATAGAATCTTCTTCGAGGTGAGTTGTACATACTAAATTTATCGTTAGAGCTATCAGATACTCTACCATAACCAGCATCAAGCGAAGACTGGTAATCCCCATCGCGGAAATTTTTA
>CAKAOY010000148.1 GCA_916710115.1 uncultured Bergeyella sp. | reverse complement strand
TCTCCGATAAATTCAGTTCACGGAGATTTTTTAGAGCGGTAAGGGAATCTATTAACTCTATATCATTCGCTTGTAAATCCACCCAAATTAAATTGTTGTGATACTGAAAATCAGGGATTTCACTTACTATCTTTGTTTTATCTTCACAATAATATTTCAGGCGAATAATATTTAAAACTCGCTCTAAATCGGAATTTTGTTGTAGTTCCGTAGTTCCTTTTTCGGAAATTACCTCATCATTATAATTTTTCTTTACCTCCTCTGGGAAATAAATATGAGCGGTAAAAATTCGTTTCCAAGTATCACTGAGAGCATCCCACCATACCCTGTGTTGTTCTAAAATTTCCATATTTAATCTACTTTTCTAAATTTACAATTCTTTAATAAAACAATACTCGCCATTTTGGTATTTTGCTATAATATGTCGCAACCCATTAGACAAAATAATTATCTCTGCCTTCAAAACAGAGTTATAACGAGCAATTTGCTCAAATGTTTTTTCAGTTAATTTTATATGTGGAGCCTTGCATTCTATTAGGATTTTAGGCTCTGTTTTTTCGGTTACTAATAAGTCCAAGCGTTTAATCAATTTATTGATTATCAACTTCTTTTCTACAATAATAGCTGTAGAACTATAACCTCTATCCTCCAATAAATAATGTACCCAATGCTGGCGAACCCACTCCTCTGGAGTCAATAAAAACCAAGATTTTCTAAGGATATCATAAATAAAAAAACTATCTTTGCCTTGTCGTATTTTTAGATTATACGGAGAATTAAAATTTAACTTAGGTAGCTCCATTATTATGAAAGATTTAGATTTACTTGTCAAAAATATTAAAAATAATCAATTACTCCCAATTTATTTCTTCCACGGAAAAGAACCTTATTATATAGACCTTTTAGTTAATGAATTAAAAAACAATGTTTTAACAGAAGAAGAAGAAAAAGCCTTTAACCTAACTGTTATCTATGGAAAAGAAACCACCTATGCCGATATTTTTTCTATGGCTTATCAATATCCGATGGGAGGAGACAGACAGATAATCATCGTAAAGGAAGCACAAGAAATTCCCTATAAGAACAAAGAAAACGACGAAAAGGCCATCATAAAATACGCAAAAAATCCCGCTCCTTTTACCATTTTGGTTTTTGCTCACAAAAAATCTGAATTAGATGGAAAAAAAAAGGCTCTCAACGAGGCTCTGAAGCCTTACTTATTCTTATCAGAACCTATAAAAGATTGGGAACTACCAAAAAAAATAAAGACAGAAATTGATAGACTTAAAATAAAAACTACTCCAAATATTCCTAACCTTTTAGCCGAATATCTGGGGAATGACCTTTCGAAAATATACAATGAATTAAATAAAATAAAAATTCTCATCAAAGATAATGAAATATTTGATGAAAAATTAGCAGAAAAATATATCGGTATAAGCAAAGAATACAATAACTTTGAACTGCAAAAAGCTATCACTACGAAAGATTTGAATAAGGCCTATAAAATCATTTATTTTATGGAAAAAAATAAAAAAAATGAAAAAAATAGCGTAGATGGGTTGTTTTCATTACTATTCAATTATTTCGCACAACTCATTACATATCATATACTTACAAATAAAACACCGACTAATGTAATGAAAGAACTCAACATAAAACATGCTAACTTCGTAAAAGATTACGAAACTTCTGCGAGGCTATTTCCGCTAAAACAATGTACAAAAGTAATCTCTATTCTCCGAAATATTGATATGAAATTCAAAGGGGTAGGAAGTAGAACTACCTCTGACTCTTACAAAGAACTTTTAATAGAATTAGTCTATAAAATTATCAATTGTAACGAAATACAAGTAAAATAAAAAATTCTTATATTTGCTAAAAAATTGAATAAAATGGAACAAAATATTTTAGATTGTGTAATCATAGGCTCTGGCCCTGCGGGATACACATCAGCAATCTATACAGCGAGAGCCGACCTAAAACCTGTATTATTTACTGGACTTGAACCTGGCGGACAACTCACCACTACTACAGAAGTAGAAAACTTCCCTGGTTATCCTGATGGTATCACAGGTCCTCTATTGATGGAAGACTTGAAAAAACAATCCCTAAGATTTGGCACGCAAATTATTCCTGAAATGATTACAAAAGTAGAATTCTCAAAAGAACGAGGTGGAATTCATAAACTTTGGGCAGGTGATAAAAAAATCTTAGCAAAATCCGTAATTATTTCCACTGGTGCTTCGGCTAAATATTTAGGTCTTGAAGACGAAAAAAAATACTCTGGAGGTGGTGTTTCGGCTTGTGCAACTTGTGATGGCTTTTTCTATCGTGGAAAAGAAGTAATCGTCGTAGGAGGTGGAGACACAGCTATAGAAGAAGCTACTTATTTAGCTAAATTATGTAGCAAAGTTACACTCTTGGTAAGAAGAGGTGAGTTTCGTGCATCAAAAGCAATGGTTCATAGAGTAAATAATACACCAAATGTAGAAATAAAACTATTCCACGAACTCATTGGTATTGAAGGAGAAAATAATTTAGTGGAACGAGCTGTGGTTATCAACAATCAGACGAAAGAAATTTCTAAAATTAATGTACTTGGAATATTTATCGCTATCGGACACAAACCAAATACCGATATTTTCAAGGAACAACTTAATCTTGATGAGAATGGATACATAATCACCGAAGCTGGAAATTCTAAGACTAATATACCAGGAGTTTTTGCGGCAGGAGATGTAAAAGACCCTAACTATAAACAAGCCATCACCGCAGCAGGAAGTGGTTGTATCGCAGCTCTTGATGCTGAAAGATATTTAGCGGAATTGGGCTAATTATTATTAACTTGATTTAGTAAAAAGTAGATGGGGGATTTCTATCTACTTTTCGTTATTTTTTTCACTTTTTCACAAAATGGTTGTAATATCACTCATTCTTAGCGTGTTGATAGGAGTATTTGCAGGTAGCTTTTTTAATAATAATGAAAGTTTTACGAAAAAATTACTGATTGTAAGTGCTGGATTTTTAATTATGATATGCTTTCAGGAACTATTTCCGAGTATATACAGTTATAAAAATCATGACATCGGACTTTATGTAATCTTGGGAGTTATCCTTCAAATGTTCTTAGAGAACCTTACAAAAGGATTTGAACACGGACATATCCATCATCACGAGGAGGAAAAGCAACAAATATTACCGATAGCATTGATGATAGGATTATTTATCCATGCATTCATAGAGGGAATTCCCTTGGCAAATGACCATCGTCATGGACACGGATTTTTGGATTCATATCTATTGGGGATTTTGGTACATAATATTCCTATTTCGTTTGTGTTGGGAGCATTTCTATTTAATAGAAAAAAAAAGAAACTTATTCCTATGATTATTGTGGGGTTATTTTCGCTATCCTCTCCTATGGGAATGTTCCTAGGGAAATATATAGACAATTCTATACATCCTTATTTTTTGGCGTTGGTAGGTGGAATTTTCATACATATTTCTTCTGTAATTATCTTTGAGAGCAACAAAAATCA
>CAKAOY010000147.1 GCA_916710115.1 uncultured Bergeyella sp. | reverse complement strand
AGAGCGATTAAAACAAAATTTCCACGCTGTGAGTGAAAATTATGATGATTTAATCCATAGGCTGGAAAGGAAACAATCAGCAAAAGTAGTGGTGATAGACTCAGCTACTTACTTTTTCAAGGGACGAACTGCATTTGTGGATTACATCAATTTGGTGAGAAAAAAATTTCCTAAGAAGATTTTTATCATCACAGCCCACGCAAGGGGCAATAATCCAGAAGACCAATTAGAGTTTGATATAATGCATGACGCTAACATGAAAGTAAGAACCGATGCCTACGGAGCGTATAACAAAGGGCGAAAATATGGCAGAAAAAATCCCTTTATCATCTGGGAAGAAAAATATGAGGAACTACAAGGAACACAAAATTAACATAATATGGAACACAACACACGCGGGAAAGAACTAGTCTTGGTATTGCAGTTTGACAGCCAGTACGAGAAAGTATTTACGGCCTTTGAGAGGATTTATATTCAGTATGAGAGGGCGGAAATTCTCCGACGAGGCAGCTGGGTGATTCCCCCAGCATTAGAAGAGAAAGTGCAAGGAATTTTAGAGAGAATAAAACAAATAAAATGGCAACCTTATAATGATTAAAACAAAATACAATAGATAATTATGGACTTAAAATTTTTCAAAATTCACTTTACCATCAAGAAAGCCCCAGAAGATGGGTTGAGATATAAATCGGCACCGATAGATTACCTTGTATGGGCGCCAACCCGCAAAAAAGCGTTAGAAATGGCAAAAGATAACATTAAAGATTTTTTGACCAAGCATGATGCAGAAATTAAAAGTGAAAAATGTGCGGAAATAAAGCATAATATATTTTTAATAGACTCAAATTGAAAAAGATATGACCGAATTATTTGCACCGAATTTAGAAGAATTGGCGGTAATGATTAAAGAAACAGAGAAACAAATGGAGGAAGCAGAGAGCCTTGCCGAATGGCGAGAATTACAGTATCAACTGAATGAGCTTTTAGAAAAACAAAAAGAACTTTTATTAGAAAATCAACCTTAAAAAAATAGAAATAATGACAGACATTAACATCACTCAACTCACGGAGGAGCAAAAAAAGGCTCTGCGAGAACAATTAAAAGAAGATGAAAAATCTAAGAAACAGAAAAAAGCACAGGACTTAAAAGCGTTGGAGGATTTAACCGAAGAAAGTGTGCCGAAATCTTTTGACCTCTTAAAACAAGCTTCACAGACTTTGACCAATGCCAAAGCACAGATTTTCAGAAACTTTGAGAATTATCTAAAACTCAAAATAGAGACAATAGGCATAAGGGCAAAAAATCAGCAAAGCCACACCATTACGCACGGAAAACATAGCATTAAATTAGGCTATCGAATTACTGACGGATACACCGATGACGCAGGATATGGGCTGGAAATGGTGCATAAGTTTTTGAGCAAATTGGCGGTAGATGAGACTTCGGAAAAGTTGGTAGCCTCATTATTAAGACTTTTGCAACGCAATGGAAAAGGTGATTTAGATAGCAAAAAAGTGCTGGAACTTAAACAAATTGCCGACCGAGACTTCCCAGACACGGACTTCTCAAAAGGTATGGAGATTATCCAAAATTCCTACAAGCCGAAAATGTCCAAATGGTTTATTGAGGCGTAGGAGATTGATGGTGTAGGCATTGAGAGAAACCTCCCACTATCAATGACCAGCGTAGAACTTCCGCAGGATATAGATTTGAGTTTTTTGCTTCCTTATAATGATAATTAAAGGCTATTAAAAACCACTTTCCGCACGGGCAGGCACCGATGTTCGAGCCATCGGGCGGAGCAAGGCCACTCTGTGGCAATTTTCATTAACAAAATCATTAAAAATATGGCAACAATAGAAGATTTAAGGGAGATTTTTTCCCATCGTCTGCCCCACGAAGTAGCGGCAGAAGTGAGCGGATTTACAGGGTTTAGAACCACTCTTTTGGAGGAATTAACCCCAGAAGAAATGAATGAACTTTATAAAATTCATTGCAAGGATGAAATTCCTCAAATAAGCACCGAAAGCGAAGCAATTTACCAGCAAATGCTGAAAAAACATTGGATAGGCAATGTGCTGACCATCGCTACGGAACAAGGAATAAAAGAGCCTAATGATTGGAAAAAATTCAATGATTGGATGATGGAAAGTTCCAAGTTCAAAAAGCACCTCAATGCCCATTCTGTAAAAGAATTGAAAATCCTCCATCAACAACTATGCAAATTGAGAGATAACAACGAAAAGTCGGCACAAAAGCCACTCACTAAAGCATGGATGAAAAAAGCCATTAAAAACCAAAATTTGAATTAAGATGAAATATTTAAGCATTTTATTATTAGGACTGGTGTTGAGTTGTAAAGAAACAACACAATGCAAAGATGAAGTATTTGTAATCAGAGAGAAAGTATCTGTTAGAAAGAACAGAGATTTAGATAATTATTATTTCAAAAGTATAAATTCAAAAGCGATTAAGGTTCGGCAAATAGATTTTATATTGTTTGATGAAGGAGATACATTGATTATAGAGGCACATCCTTTATGGAATGAAATAACTGAAATTAAAAACTATAAAAGGAACTGAAAATGAATGCAGAAATTTACTATCCAGAGGTAGAAATTTTGGACAAACTTAACGAAATTACGGGTTCAAGATTTCGGGAGATTAAGAGTAATTTAAGCAAAATAAAGGCTTTATTAAAGGCAGGATTTACCAAAGTAGAGATAATAGAAGTTATCCAATTAAAGAATCTTCAATGGAAGAGTAATCCAGAAATGAGCGGTTATCTCTGTCCCAAGACGCTATTCCGAGAGTCTAATTTTGAGAAGTATTACAATGAGGTTCAACAAGTGAAACAAAATCCAGAAATGTATGCAAAGTATTATAAAAAAATCAACAAAATCAGCGGTTCTATTGCCGACCGCACTGATGAGCTTGAGGCAATGTTCGGAGAGTAAGCAAGTTTTTAACACATTGGTAAAATTAGAGCGAAATCTCACGATAGAGAGAAGTTTAAGCGATGGAAAACTGATGATTTATGAAGGGAAAAAGTTGGATTTGATAAGGGAAATTATCCGAGTGGTGGAGTTTTTTCTAAAAGTTACGGGTAAGGAAATGGAGGATTTTCAGGTTCAGATTTTGGCGGGAGACCTTTATGAGAAGTTCAAGCACGATACACTGGAAGATGTAATTTTGATGTTTAAAATGGCTCGGCAGGGGGATTTTGGTAAGGTTTATAAGCTGGATAATTTTGAGGTGATGGATTGGGCGAACAGATACTTGGTTAAGAAAAGTGAGGAGCGGGAGCGGATTTTGAGAAGTAAAAAAGAGCCTAAAAACGAAGAACCACAAAAAGGCGAAAAATACTTCCACGAATTGCCCCAAGAGTTGCAGGAGGAACTCCGAACGATGCTAAAACCTGCGGATAATCCGTATCGTTTTCTACCAGAAAAAGCAGTAGAGATGATGACCAGAGCAAAGTTTATCCAAGAACTAAAAGATAATGATACGGACTGAACAAATAAACCCAGATATAATAAAAATG
>CAKAOY010000146.1 GCA_916710115.1 uncultured Bergeyella sp. | reverse complement strand
TCCTATTTTAGATTTCGTTTCCACTTCGTTAGTTGTGATATCCTTATTATTAAATAAAATCTCACCTGAATCGATTTTCAACCCTCCTACAATAGACTTCATTAGGGTTGATTTCCCTGCACCATTAGCTCCAAGCAAACCTATAATTTCATTTTTTTCAATATTAATATTAATATTACTGAGTGCTACTTGTTCGCCAAATTTTTTCGTGAGATTTTTAATTTTTAAAGACATTTTACTAATATAATTTACAATAACAACGAAAATTTCAAGGATTTATTTTTTTCTTTTGGAAATGGATTTTGCTTTTTGCTGAGCCCTATTTGCTCCGTACTTTTTCGGTGGTTTTCTCTTATGTGGCCCACCAAGATTCACTTTTTTATTCTTTGCTTTTTTCTCGTGAAAAGCCCCTCCTCCCTCTACAATTTTCAGTTTTACGGGATTTTTCATTTTCACTTCTTCTTCCTCAGAGCTGATTTTTTTTAGGTTAATAATCACATTTTCAGGAAAATCTAAAAACTTCAACTCCTTATCCATCAGCATTTCTACATCTAATAGTGGGAGTTCTTCTTTTTCGGTAACGAACGAAATTGCCTTTCCGTGCTTATCTGCCCGTCCCGTACGCCCAATTCGATGAATATATTGCTCTGGAATCTCTGGAATCTCAAAATTAATAATATGGGTAATATCCGAAATATCCAAACCTCTTGCCATTACATCAGTAGTTATCAACCCACGAATTTCCTCATTTTCAAATCGTTTCATCGCTTTCAGACGATAATTTTGGGATTTATTAGAGTGTATTACATCAAACTGATTTGGGAAAATCTCGCTCATTTGGGTAAAAAGATAGTCTGCATGTTTTTTGTTATTATTAAAAATCATCACCTTAGACATATCCTCATCATTCTCTAAAAGATATTTTAGAAGATTAATTTTTGTGTTAAAATTCTTTACTTTATAACCTATTTGCTCTATTTTTTCCAATGGAGTTCCCGATTTTGCTAAGGAAATTTCAATCGGTGAGGCAAAATATTCATTGAGCATATCATCTACAGCCTCTGTCATCGTAGCCGAGAAGAGTATATTTTGCCGTTTATCCCTCATCATTTCAAAAATATGTATCAATTGAGGACGAAAACCGAGATTTAGCATTTCGTCAAATTCATCTATTATAAGTTTTTTTACTTCTTTTAAAGAAATTGCATTATCAATCGCTAAATCCATCACTCGCCCAGGGGTTCCTACGAGAATATCACAACCGCCATCAAACAGCAGTTTCTGGGTATTGATATTTTTCCCTCCAAAGACACCTACAACTCTTGCAGAGATATTTTGAGTGAGTGTTTCTAAAATTTCGGTAATCTGCACGACTAATTCTCGCGTTGGAGTAAGTATAAGAATCGTTGGATTCCCACTTTTGCTATAACTCCAAGTCTTCAACACAGGCAATAGGTAGGCCAAAGTTTTCCCTGTTCCCGTTTGTGCAATCCCCATTATATCTCGTCCTGAGAGTATCGGTCGAAAACTTTTCTCTTGAATGGGAGTTGGCTCAAAAAGATTAAGGTCTGCTAAGACATCAAGTATTTTTTCTGATAAATCAAAATCTGCAAAAGTGGTCTTCATCTTGATAAAAATTGGTCGGCAAAAATACAAAATTTATTTTTTATAAAAACGGTTGTTTTTAATTAATTTTGATTTAAATTTGCCCCGCATTTTTATTTTAAAATTAATAATCGTAACCTATTTTTTTTTAAACATTTTAGAATATGAACAAGTACGTTTTTTCATTAATGTTGCTATCAGGATTAGTAGCAGCACAAGAAACCAAAAATGTAGGAGAGGTAGTTATTCAGGGAAAATTTCTCAATACACCTTATCAAAAAATTGTAGAAAACATTGAGGTAATCACCAAAAAAGACATTGAGAACGCACCTGCACAGAGTATTGCTGACCTTTTACAACAATTCTCAGGGTTGGACATCCGTAGAAGAGGAACAAATGGTTCGCAGGCCGACATTTCCCTACGCGGGGGAACTTATGAACAGGTTCTTTTATTGATTAACGGAATACCAATGAACGACACGCAAACGGGACACAATAGTCTCACTATACCTGTCGATTTGTCTGCTGTAGAACGTATAGAGGTCATCAAAGGCCCTGCTGGAAGACGATTTGGGCAGAATGCCTATGCTGGAGCAATTAATATCATCACGAAAACTTCCTCTGAAAATAAGGTAAAATTATCCTTAGAGGCGGGAGATTTCAATACTTATTCTTTCGGAGTAAATTCTACTTTTGGCAGTGACAAAATCCAAAACTTACTCCAAGCAAACTATCTGAAATCTGACGGATATCGATATAATACTGATGTATCTAATAAAAATGTTTTTTATCAAGGTAAATTGCCAATCCAAAATGGGAATGTCAATTTGCAAGCTGGTTTTATAGAGAAAAAATTCGGAGCTAACGGTTTCTATGGGCAAAATCCTGAGCAATACGAAGAAGTGCAGGCATCTATCGTGAGTATGGGATATCAACAAGCCTTCAATAATCTATCCATCAACTCGGCTGTGTATTGGAGAAGAGGGCAAGACACCTACATTTGGATAAGAAACAATCCTGCTTTGTCTAGAAACCTCCATATTGGTAACAATATAGGTGGGCAATTAAATTTCAGTTATAAATCTGATCTTGGAGTAACAAGTGTGGGTACAGAAATCCGAAATGAAGGAATAGTATCTAATAAATTAGGAAAACGAGACCGATTTATTACTCAACTTTTCTTTGAACATAACCTATCTTTATTGAACGATAAGTTAAACATCACAACAGGAATATCTTGGGCAAACTACTCTAATATCGGTAGTTATTTCTTCCCTGGTGTAGATATCGGCTATCACATTGATGAACATAGCAAAATTTATGGTAATATTTCCAAAGTTCATAGATTGCCATCTTTTACTGATTTGTATTATTTTGATAGAAATAATTACGAAAACCCTAACTTAAAAACAGAATCTGCAATCTCTATGGAGGTAGGTTATGCTTATCATAAAAATGACTTCTCTTTCAAGACTAGTATATTCCACAGAAATTCTGATAATATGATTGATAGAGTAAGAAATACTCCACCTACTGTAACCACTGATAAATGGATTAACCAGAATATAGGTACTAATATCACTGATGGTATCGAAATGGAGGCATCTCAATACATTCCATCTATACAATCTTCGTTTAGTGCTAGTTACACCTATTTAGACAATAAAAACAATAGCCCTTATGCCTATTCTAGATATGTGTCTGAAAACCTTAAACGCCAATTCGTGGCAAAAATGGAAAACAAATTATTCAAAAACTTTTATAGTCAATTGATTTACAGACACAATCAACGACAAATTAACAACTCATCTTATAATCTATTAGATGAAAAACTAAGTTTCAGAAAGAATAATTTTGAGGCATTCGTTCTTATTAATAACATCACAAATTCCAACTATACTGAAGGTTTTGGTATTCCAATTATCGAAGCTATACAAAGCGGACTTCCAGTCGT
>CAKAOY010000145.1 GCA_916710115.1 uncultured Bergeyella sp. | reverse complement strand
TTAACCAAGATTTTGTAAGCATCATCTGTGATGACGAGAGAATGGTGGAGGACATGAAACAATACATAGATGTAATCGCTCCTGAGAGAAAAAATATCGTGCAGTTCTATGACTCACATATACCTCTTTTGGAATACTATAATGTAGAGAAACAGCTAAAACAAAGTTTCGGAAAACATGTAAATATCCCAAGCTCCAAAGGAGCCTATTTGGTAATAGAACACACAGAGGCCCTTCATGTAATTGATGTGAATTCTGGCCCTAATATCACAAAATCTGTTGCTAATAGTGAGCATGCCCTTAGCGTAAATAAAATGGCAGCTACCGAAATAGCACGACAATTGAGACTTAGAGATATGGGTGGTATTATTGTAATTGACTTTATTGATATGCCTAATTCTGAACAAAGAAAAGCACTATACGAGCACCTCCAAGCGGAAATGAAGCGAGATAAAGCAAAACACAAAATACTACCACCAAGTAAATTCGGGCTCATACAAATAACTAGACAAAGGGTAAGACCCGAAATAAATATTGAAACCAAAGAGGAAAATCCAAATGCAGATGGAGAAATTATAGCTCCTATCGTAATTGCCGAAAGAATGGAGGAGGTCATAAAAAATATAATGCAAAAAGAGAAAGGTACTATCTACCTACATACGCATCCTTTCGTAGAAGCATACCTCACCAAAGGATTCTTCAACAGCATTAGAATGAAATGG
Source organism: uncultured Bergeyella sp. (assembly GCA_916710115.1). GTDB lineage: Bacteria > Bacteroidota > Bacteroidia > Flavobacteriales > Weeksellaceae > Bergeyella_A. The sequence goes on along the minus strand of CAKAOY010000145.1, from coordinate 2,873 downwards.
CTACTTAAATATAAAAAATGGGTATCCATTATACCAAGAGACTCCTTTAAATATCTGGAATTTAGAGTTTTCAATAATCAAAAAGAGGAATTATTCAGCTATTCCAACTAACAAGTTTTTTTATTATACCTAAATATAAATCAAAAATCCATCTCTTTACAGAGATGGATTTTTATTATGAAATACTATTCCGTATAGCAAATCAAATCATTTTGGATTTTACTAAGTTTCTCCTCTTCATAAGTAGAATCATACGGCTTCATCACATTAAAAAGAAACTTATAAAAAGGCATAACATTCTGTATATCATCCATTTTCATATATGACTTTTCTTTGCCTAATTGTTGTATATCTTTAATAATATTATCATACTGTTTGTCTATAGGCTCGAGGGATTTCACTACATATTGATAACCATCGTCTTTTCTACCAAGCATTTTATAAGCCTCGCTAACGGCCTCCACAACAAGAGAATACTCATATGGTTTCTTCTTTAATTCACCTGAAAGCAACCTATATTTAGGTGATAATGACTTAAAATATTGATAATCTTTAAAGATATCTTTCTTTAATTTATTAGCTAATTGCAACCCTTTTTGTTCATCACCAGCAACTATATAGGTAGTAACTAACGAGCTAAGCGACCTAACATCATTATACTTTTGAGATGGTATTTCCTTTTCTGCCAGATTTAAAATCTCTTTCGCCTTCATTTTATCTCCTTTTAGTGCCAAAGCAATCCCTGCTCTACTCACAGATGTACGATAACTAATGATATTAGATGTACAAGTCTCATCAAAGTGAGTATTCAAATCTTTAAAATTACCCCAGCGATAGTTTTTTACCACTTTATAAAGGTCTTCAGCATCTACTCGTCCCATATCTCCATTATTTTCAGGTGTTTTGATAGGAACTAAGCGATAAGAAAATCCATCATATTGTAAATAATCATTCAAGTAGAATAAGTTCTCACTATCATAAATACCACCAGAGGAGAAATTTATACTTCGTTTCCAATCAAAATTCGCCAAAATATCCATCATAATAAGGTTGTTCTTAAACATCGTCTGTCCCTCATAATTGATGATTATTTGATTTTCTACTTTATCCCAATCTACTTTTTTGATGATACCCGATTTCAGGGCATTAGATTTATTTACTGGTAATATAAATTTATTCGTTGGGAGGAAATTAAATCTTTCATATTTATCCTCACCAAAAAATCTTTTTAATATTTCGTCTTTTTCTGCCGAATTTGTTTTCAAGAATTTCATTGCATCTTGTATTGTAATACCTTCTATATTAATATATTTACGAAAACTTGGAAATGAATTCGTATTGCCTTCTGCATCTTCTCTTTCAAAGAAATTCTTCCATAAATCCTTTGTAAATACAAAAACTTGGTCATTCACCCCATCTCGATATTCATTATGTGTAAGTTCGGATGGAATGGCAGATGCATTATAAGTTTTTCGTTTGAGTTGGTCTATATACCAAGCTGTGGAGGATAATGTAAAATTCACGACTTTCACATCATTTCGAAATTGCTCTGTCTCTTGTATAGCCCAAAGTGGATAGGTGTCATTATCACCATACACGAATAAAATATCATTTTTATTCAATGATTTTAGTGTAGAATAGGCAAAATCATAAGCTGTATGCCTACCACTTCTATCGTGAGGAGCATAATTTTGGAAGCCCATCATCAATGGAATTCCTGCTAATACTACTCCTGTTAAAATTGTTGTATTTCCTGATTTTATTTTATTATTAACAAAATTCATAATCGCCACAGCACCAAGTCCAATCCAAATAGCGAAGGCATAAAACGAACCTACCATTGCATAGTCTCTCTCGCGTGGTTCGAAAGGCTTTACCCCAGTATAAAAAATGATACCAACACTGGTCAATATAAAGAAGGACAACACAGCATAAAATCTTCCAAAATCTTTTTTCAATTGAAAGAAAAAGCCTATTATTCCTAATATAAGAGGTAGAAAATAGAACTTTACACTGCTTTCATTAATATATTTTGCAGGCATCGTAGATTGGTCTCCAAGAATAGCATCATCAATTACAGATATTCCCGAAATCCAATTTCCTTTGGTATTTTCCATACTCCCCTCTAAATCATTTTGGCGACCTACGAAATTCCAGAATAAATACCTCACGAAGTAATATCCATTCTGAAAAGTTATGAAATAATCCAAATTTTGGAAAAATGATGGTCGTTTCACATTAATTAAATCATATTTTTTTACAGATAGATAATCATCAACTGTAATCGTTCCGCTATCATATTTTCTTCGTAATTCCTCAAAAATTTTAGTTGCCTCAGGATTATTTTCTATACCAGGGTTACTATAATTAAATTCAAAATCAGGAGCTCCATACATAGAAATATAATTTCCCATAACGCTCTTATCCTCATTAAACATTCGTGGCATAAAACTAATATGAGCGGGATTATATACATAACTATTTCGCTCCCCTACCTTTATATATTGTCCTGTAGCCTCGTCTGGTTCGTATATATCTCCAAATTTCAGTAGCCCACCATCCTTTTTAGTCTTATAACTACCATCTTCATTTCTCAATATACCATTATTATCCAATGCGGCTGTATAGTTTTGTCCATATAACGTAGGCCAATCGCCATACTGCTCGCGATTGTAATAATCTAACATACCGATGGCATTATTTGGATTATTAAGATTCATCGGTGGATTAGCCTTAGCACGAATTGGAATCACAAGCCAACACGAGAAACCGATGATCATAAAAATTACAGATAATACTATCGTTTGATATAATTTTTTTTCCGTTTTAATAGCTTTTCTGAGTAAATAATAACATACGCCTATCAATACCAA
>CAKAOY010000144.1 GCA_916710115.1 uncultured Bergeyella sp. | reverse complement strand
TCTGAAAAAAGTTATTAAAACTAAATATTCTCATAATTTGTATACAAAACAGAGGCAACAAAAAAAAGATAAAACTATAATTGTTTAATGAACAAATTTATTCTTAGATTTGCAAATATCTAATTATATAGCAGATATATTAGCTATATCCTTTATTTTTTTAAAAAAATTAATTTTAAAACATTAATAAATTATGAGTATCACTAATCTTAACAACCAGCACCTAAACGATGAACAAGTAAAAGCCATCAATGATGCCTTGACTCAATTGGAGACAACTCTGAAATCCTTGAACATCAACCTCACACCAGAAGACCGACACCGATATGGTAGGGTTAATGAGCAAAACAAACTATTCATCAACAAAATCAATGATTTTGCACATTCTCAACCTGAACTGAAATCTCCTGATGTAGATTGGGAAGAGTTCCATCGGGATTTCAAAAGCCGTGAGGCCTTAGAAAAGATTCTCAACCGTCTCAATACCGCTGTATCACGAGTGAGCAATGCCAAAATCCTCTATGATTTTGATAACTACCAAGACGCCTTGGAAGATTATGCCTATACCTCTTTTAGGGCAAAGTCTAAACAGGTAGGCTATGAGGTGAAATACAACGAATGTAAGCAGTTCTTTGCTAAATCTCGTAAAAAAGTATCCTCAGAAGATAACAAAGAGGCTACGGATAAGCAAAATTAAGCTCCGAAGATGCTTTTTGCTGATAAATATGAGCATTCTCCTCATAATTATGAGCATTTTCCTTATCCAGATGTGCTTTTTACTGATAAATATGAGCATTCTCCTTATAAATATGAGCAAATTGCTGATAAAAAGAAGTAAAAAGATATTAAAAAATAAGAGCTCTCAAAATGATAATATTTTGAGAGCTTTTTGATTGGTTAAGATTATAAAATATTTTTGTATTTCTCTAACATTTCTTTTGGCCAAACACTTGATTGTACCTCACCGATATGTTTTTTGCGTAGTAGGAACATAGCGAGACGAGATTGACCAATACCTCCACCGATGGTAAGTGGTAATTTTCCTGCAAGTAGGTCTTTATGCCAATCCATTTCTAAGCGGTCCTCATCGCCTGTGATGGATACTTGCAAACGCAATGCTTTCTCATCAACACGAATACCCATTGAGGAGAGTTCGAAAGCGGTGCCAAGTTCTTCATTCCAAACCAAGATATCACCATTTAATCCTTTGTAACCATTTTCGGATTCTGTTGTCCAGTCGTCATAGTCTGATGCTCGTCCGTCGTGTGGTTTTCCGTCGGATAATTTTCCTCCGATACCGATTAAAAACACTGCTCCGAACTCTTTACAGATAGCATTTTCACGCTCTTTGCTAGTTAAATCAGGGTATCGTTTCACTAAGTCTTCACTATGTACGAAGGTAATTTGTTTTGGCAAAACAGAAGGAATATCAAATCGTGCTTCTACGGCTAACTCTGTCAAGCGAATGGCCTTATAGATTTCATTTACGGTTTCTTTTAGATATTCAAAATTACGACGGCCATTTGGGATAACTTTTTCCCAATCCCACTGATCTACATATACGGAGTGTGTTGGGTCCAAAGAATCTTCATCTGGGCGAAGAGCCTTCATATGTACGAACAATCCTTCTCCTTCATTGAATCCGAATCGAGCCAATGTGTGTCGTTTCCATTTTGCTAATGAATGTACCACTTCGTAAGTAGCATTAGGAATGCATTTTACATTAACTTTTACTGCTTTTTCAATACCAGAGAGGTTGTCTTGCATACCATTTCCTACTTCACTTAAAATAGGGCCTTGCACCTCAATAATACCTAATTTATCAATAAGATATTGAGTAAAGGTATTTTTTACGAAACTGATTTCGTTTTGTTGTAAGATAAATGATTTTTTCATTTTGATTTTACTTATTTTCTATTTTTTTATAAAGTTCCTCTGCCTTTTGGACTGCCTTATAGCTATCCACTACTCCTCCAGATACAGATATATCTTGTAATTGAGTATTTTTATTTGTGGTCTCTATCAATATATTTTTAATATCATTTGCCGAAAGTTTCGGGTAATGAGACCAAATCAAAGCCGCCACTCCTGCCACCACGGGCGACGCCATAGATGTTCCATTCAAAAATTTATATTTATTACCACCTGGCACTGTTGAATAAATTTCCTGTCCTGGTGCAAACACATCGACAGATTTTTTACCATAATTGGAGAACTTAGCTTTCAACTTATCAGCAAAACGGGTATTAGCTCCCACAGTGATTACAGACTTACTGAACTGCTCTCCATTGATAAGATTCACGGGGAAACGCTCAGTGATATCCACATTTACATTGTCATTTCCTGCGGCTTTTACTATTAATACATTTTTACTTTCGGCATATTTTATAGCATCTATCACCAATTTAGAGTTATCATCCACAGATTTTCCGAAAGACATATTAAGAATTTTAGCTCCGTTATCCACTGCATATCTAATTCCATTGGCTACATCTCTATCTCTTTCATCTCCGTCAGGAACCACGCGAACGCCCATTATTTTCACATAATTACCTCCACTTGTTCCATTTATCCCTTTATTATTCCCCCACTCTCCTGCTATAATTCCCGCTACATGAGTTCCGTGGTCATCCGAAAGACCTTTTATATCATTATTCCCATAATTTTTGGGATTTCCCTCCTGCGGGTCATAGTTAGGATTAAAACTATACTCCAATTGTTCATCCGTATAGTGTATTATTTTCTCAAATCTATTCAAATAATACTGAACAACCTCTGGCATTGTTTTTCCTACCCACTCATTTTCTTTTAACTCCGAAAAAATCACGAGTCCCTCCATCGCTAAGGCATCATCAGAATTGAAATTTTCTACAAGATTTTTGGTAAGTGTTACTCCTTCAAAACCTTTATTCAATGCCTCCAAACGAGGTTTTAAAAAATTTATTTTTGATTCATTAACATCTTTCAATTGAGAGATTTTGAACACTTTTGAAAAATACTCTTTTTTTATCTTTAAATAATGCTGATACCACTGAGGATTTTTCAATAAATGCCCTTTTTCCTTCCAAAATCGATTCAACTTCGCATATTGGCGTGTGAGTTCATAAGAATCCTTTGCATAGGAAACTCCATTTTTATCAGTTACAAAATTCCAACCATGCAAATCATCTATGAATCCATTACCATCATCATCTTTCCTATTCTCTACTTTTTCTTTCGGATTTACCCATATGTTATTTTTCAAATCCTCGTGGAAATATTCCACTCCACTATCCAACACGCCCACCACAATATTTTGTGGCTTTCGGTAATGCTCTTTCAAAAAATCCAATGCTTTTTGGGTATTCACACCATAGACTCCCGTATCCTCAAAATTAGAATGCATCCAATTTTTGAGATAAGTAGAATCTACCTTTTCTTGGCTCTGTGCCTTTGCAAAAAAACCAAAAGCCATCACACCCAAGGTCAAAATGATTCTCTTCATGCCTCTTAATATACAAAAAACTTGGCAAATATAATCTATTATCAATTATAACTAAAAAAACATTAACTATTTTTTAGAAAAATTTATGTTTTTTTCATATTTTTGCTTAACTTAATTTTAACTAAAATGAATAGATTAAAAGAATTATACGAAAGTATTGA
>CAKAOY010000143.1 GCA_916710115.1 uncultured Bergeyella sp. | reverse complement strand
TCATCATATTTATAGGTGTATTTGTAGTAAGTGCCATTTTTAGTGGAACTCCCAATGAACCAAACATTATAATACCATACTTCTATTTCATTACCATTTTCATCATAATAGATTTCATCAGGTCTAGCTAATACTTCACCTTTTTCTAATTGTCCAAATTTTTCTATTGTAGCATACCTAATTATTTTCTCAACTTTTATTTTGTTCATCTATAATAAATTTATTTTATACTATTTACCTTTTATTCCCCTCTTTTGAGAGAGGGGAATTTTTCCTTTTTTGAGATTATTTAGCCTCCGTTTAAAACCTTTACAATAGCTTTGGGGAATATATCGTATTCTACTTGATGGACTTTCTCAGCGAGGGAGTGGGGGGTATCGTTTTTTTCTACGGATACTTTTCCTTGCAAGATGATTTCGCCTTCATCTATTCCTGCAGTTACGAAATGCACAGTGGCTCCGCTTTCTGTTTCTTGTGCATCAATCACCGCTTGATGGACATTCATTCCCCACATACCTTTTCCGCCAAATTTAGGAAGGAGGGAAGGGTGAATATTGATGATTTTGCCGTTATGTTGATGTACAAAATCAGGAGTGATGATGGAGAGAAACCCTGCTAAAACGATGAGGTCTGTATTTTCAGGAAGGTGTTTTTCTAAATTAACACAAAAATCTTTCCCTCGCTTGATGATGAGGTGAGGAATGCCATGCTGTTTCGCTCTGGTAAGTCCGTAGCACTCTCTATCAGCGACTACGAGGGCAATCTCAGTGTTAGGAATCTCTCCGCTCTCTATGCTGTCTATGATTCTTTGGAGGTTCGTCCCTCCACCTGATACTAAAACTACGATTTTTTTCATAAGAGATTATTTGGTTATGTTTCAGCTCTTCATCCACTTGCTGATGCTTTCTAAAAGCTGAGGTTTATCTTCTAAAGCGATTTTAGCAATGGAATAAAACTCTCTTACCCATTTTTCAATCTCGCTGAAGGCTTGATTTTTATCCTTCGTCGCTTGTTGGCTTTCGCCTTTTTCTTTGTTGTACTCGGTATAGGCCTTTTCTACATTGGCAAGGTTACCAAGCTGAGTCGTGATATGCTCGGTATTGATTTTTAGTCGGTTAAGAGGGGTGATGAGCGTAGGATTTTGCTGTAAAGTGCTGTAAAAAACACGCATATCATCTAAAATAGAGCTGATGGACTGTGAGACGCGACCTTTAATGCGAAGATTAATGAGGGTATCATTTTGGTCTTTGAAGACGATTCTCGCTTTTTTTCGGTCTGTGCTGAAGGTATTGGAGAGTTCGTCTAATTTTTGACTAAAATGATGATGGGCAGAGGTCTCTTCTTGGGTTTCTTTGATGTTTTTTTGATACTCTGCGATGGCTTTGTCATAAAGAGCTTTTCCTTTGGCAATTTCCGCATCATCGTAGCCGTATTCTGCAAGTTCGGTTTTTAATGTAGTTTGGGTTTTGATGTTTTCAAAGAGTATCCCAAATTTTTGAACCAGCTCTTGGTCTGTAAGATAGGTTTTTCTTGTCTTTTTAGGTGTACTCCCTTCTTTTTTAGGAGTGTTTTCCTCTTTTTTAGGCATATTATCTTCTGTTTTTGGTGTGTTGGTATCCATTTTTATTGTATTTATTGGTTTTTTGCAGGTATTCTTCTATTTTTTTATGGTATTGGTCTCTATTTTATTGGTAGGATTTATTTTTTCGTGGTATTCCTCCATATTTTACAGGTATTCCTCAGTTTTTTACAGGTATTGGTCTTTATTTTACTGGTAGGATTTATTTTTTCACGGTATTCTTGTATTTTTTACTCGTTTCCGTTGATGATTTTAATGTTTTTAGACTTTAACCATAAGTAGTAAGCCTTTATGCCTACTACTTATAAAATTATTTTAGGTTTATTTTTTCTTTTCCTTCGGTGATTTCTCCTATTTCATAGGCATCATCAAGGAGAGAAAGTGTTTTTTCTACTTCGTGTGCCTCTACTATAACTACCATACCTACGCCCATGTTGAAAGTGCCGAACATCTCCATTCTATCTATGTTACCGCGTTTTTCACACTCTTGCATAATGCTTGGAACTTGGATTTTATTGATGTCAATATCAGCACATAATCCTTCTGGGATGATTCTCGGTACATTTTCTATCAATCCTCCTCCTGTGATGTGTGCGATGCCCTTTATATCTACTTCTTTGAGGAGTTTATGTATTGGTTTATAATACAATCTTGTAGGTTCTAAAAGTGTTTCATAGAGAGGTTTTCCTTCAAAGGTTTCATTAAAGTCAGGGAATATCTTTCTTACCAAAGAAAAGCCATTTGAGTGGAATCCTGAACTTGGTAGAGCGATGATTTTATGCCCTTGTTGGATTTTAGAGCCGTCAATGATTTGGTCTTTTTCTACAATACCTACGCAGAACCCTGCGACATCATAGTCACCAGGTTGGTACATACCTGGCATCTCGGCAGTCTCTCCACCTATTAATGCACATTCGTTGTCTTTACAAGCCTCAGTAATTCCGAGTACGATTTCGGCTGCGGTATCAGAGTCTAATTTCCCACAAGCGAGGTAATCAAGGAAGAAAAGAGGCTTGGCTCCATGGCAAAGAATGTCATTGGCACACATTGCGAAGCAGTCAATCCCAATAGTGTCAAATTTTTTTGTGTCAATAGCGATTTTGAGTTTGGTACCTACGCCATCTGTCCCACTGACAAGGACAGGGTTTTTATACCCAGCGATTTGGTAAAATGCTCCAAAACTTCCAATGCCATTGAGAACATTTTCGTTGTGGGTTTCGCTTACTGCTTTCTTGATTTTGTCTACGGTTTTGTAGCCTTCTTCTTTATCTACGCCAGCGGATTTGTAAGTATTGCTCATATTTATTGTATTTTTACTCGAGTTAATTCAATAAAAAAAGCCAATAATCGTGTAGGATTATCGGCGTTATAATATATTATATTTTGCATACTTTTAGAGCGGAAAAAAGCACCCTTCTCTGGAAAGGATTATACTTCTCTAAAAATGCAATTATAATCATTCTTTTTTCTTTGTCGCAAAAATAAGAAAAATATCCTGATTTTCCTAATAAATTTCAATAAATATTTTTGAGAGTAATCTTCATTTGAGTGAGTAAATGTTTAAATATTGTGTTTTTTTGATAAAAGTTGTATCTTTGCAAGAAATTAAAGACGAAAAAATGAAATTTACGATATTAAGTAGCGAATTAAGAAAAAAGTTAAGCATCGCAGGAAGTGTTTTAGCAAGTTCGTCATCTAATTCGACTAATCCTATTTTAGAAAATTTTTTATTCGAAGTAAATCAATCAAAACTCACAATCACGGCATCTGATGGGGAGACCACTTTGGTAACAAGTCTTGAAGTAAATTCAGAAGATGTATTCAAAATTGCTGTGCCTGCAAAAATGTTGCAGACTTTGATGAAAACTTTCGTAGAGCAACCTCTTACTTTTATTGTGGAAGCCAATGAAAGAGGACGAGGTAAGAAATTGGATATTTGGAATGATAAAGATGTATTTACTATCGCCCTTGATAATGAAGATGAGTATCCATCATTACCTAATATTGATGCAGGAAAAACTATTACAATACCATCAGAAGTGTTATATAAGACTCTTTTGAATACTCTTT
>CAKAOY010000142.1 GCA_916710115.1 uncultured Bergeyella sp. | reverse complement strand
TGCCATATTTTCGGCAGGAGGAAGTACCTCGTTGGAGTGGGCTCCAAAGTTTGCAGAGGTAGGAACTTTCGTAATAGATAATTCCTCTGCTTGGAGAATGGACGATACAAAAAAATTGGTTGTCCCAGAGATTAATGCATCAGTACTCACTAAGGAGGATAAAATCATCGCTAATCCAAATTGCTCTACAATCCAATTGGTAATGGTATTAAATCCATTACACAAAAAATATGGACTGAAAAGAGTGATAGTATCTACTTATCAGTCTGTTACAGGAACAGGAAAAGCAGCTGTAGATCAGCTAAACGAGGAAATAAAAGCCTCCGTTATAGGAGGTGATAAAGACCAAATCAATAAGGTCTATCCTTATGAGATATTCAAAAATGCTCTCCCTCAGTGTGATGTGTTTGATGTAGAGGATTATACAAAAGAAGAATGGAAACTGATGAGAGAACCCCAAAAAATAATGGGAGACGATTCTTTTGCTCTCACTGCAACGGCTGTCCGTGTACCAGTTCAAGGTGGGCATTCGGAGTCGGTGAATATTGAGTTTCATAATGATTTTGATTTGGAGGAACTCAAAAATATACTTTCTCAAGAGGAGGGTGTCGTGGTGCAAGATGATGTAGCCAACAATATCTATCCTATGTCATTGTATTCCGAGGGGAAAGATGAGGTTTTCGTAGGAAGAATTAGACGAGATTTTTCTCAGCCAAAAACGCTTAATTGCTGGATTGTAGCAGATAATTTGAGAAAAGGAGCTGCAACCAACGCTATCCAAATCGCAGAATATTTGGTCGCAAATAACCTTGTAGAGAAGAATTAAAAGATTTTAATATCCTAAATATAGTCTAAGGAGTTGATTTTTTATTAACTCCGTTTTGTTATAAATTATATTTGCATAAAATTAATTAATAGAGTGATAAAAACGATAGGCATAGTAGTATTGTTGCTAAGTTCGATAAGTATATTTTCTAAGCAAAAGCGGCAGTTTTTTAGAAATGAAGCTACTCGCTCGCAAATGAATATTTGGAATAAGAATTATTCCGATTTTTCTAAAAATCAACAAATATACCGACAAGGTTTTTATAATATGGGGAGCGAATTGTATATAGAGATTCCTACCAAAGGATATTTTACCATAGAGTTTGCCGGTCAGGTGATTAGTAATGCAACGGGAAAATTTTTGTTTTTTGATGTTATGAGAGGGAATCAACCGCTGGCAATCTACAAAGATGGCTATTTGGTGTATAGGACTCTCGTTTCTATACTTCCCGATAGTAGATTAAATTTTACATTTTCCACTAATGTGGGACTTTATTTAGAGGAAACTATAAGATTGAGAAATACAAGAGATGGAGGTAGCAATTCAAATTATAGAGTTGTTTTCACGGAATCCGAGTTTTCATTATTTTTAAAGAAACTTAATGAACAAGCAAAATTTGATGATGAAAAAATAGCTTATATCAACCAACAATTGATAACGACTAATTTCACTGCAGGACAGGTAAAACGATTAGTGGAAATATTGAGTTTTAGTAAGTTAGAAGTGGCAAAAAAACTTTATGATTATTGTATAGACCCTCAAAATTATTTCGTAGTCTTTGATGCGTTTTCGTTCAGTGATGAAAAAAACGCTCTCTCAGATTATATAACAAAACAAATACATTAAAAAATACAAATATGTCTTTAATAAAATCAATTTCAGGAATTCGTGGGACAATTGGTGGGAAGTCAAGTGATAACCTTACACCCCTTGATATTGTGAAGTTTAGCTCCGCATTCGGTTCGTGGCTTCAAAATAAAAGAAACAAAAAAAATATTACACTCGTGATTGGTAGAGATGCCCGAATTTCTGGACAGATGGTTTCTTCTCTAGTGGTGGCTACTCTGCAAGGTCTGGGAGTTAATGTAGTGGATTTAGGTCTCTCTACGACACCCACAGTGGAAATAATGGTGCCAGAACTAAATGCCGATGGAGGAATAATCCTCACAGCTTCTCATAATCCTAAACAATGGAATGCACTGAAACTCCTCAATGAAAAAGGTGAGTTCATCAATGCAAAGGATGGTGCAGAGGTTTTAGAATTAGCAGAAAATGAAGATTTTGATTATGCTGAAGTTGATGATTTAGGTAGATATGAGACACGAAATGATGGATTTGATATCCATATCCAAAAAATTATGGCTCTACCAATGGTAGATACAGAATCTATAAGAGCGAAGAAATTCAAAGTGGTGCTCGATGCGGTTAATTCTACAGGAGGCTTGGCTATTCCACTACTTTTGGAGCAGTTAGGTTGCGAAGTTGTGAAACTTTATTGCGAACCAAACGGCCATTTTCCACATAATCCAGAGCCTTTAAAAGAGCATCTGACCGATATATGTGAGTTAGTAAAGAAAGAAAATGCCGATTTGGGTATCGTGGTGGATCCCGATGTGGATAGACTTGCCTTAATTGACGAAAATGGTGAAATGTTTGGTGAAGAATATACTCTGGTAGCCGTGGCAGACTATCTTTTGAAACATAAACATGGTGTGGCAATCTCAAATCTATCGTCTAGTAGAGCATTGAGAGATGTAGCAAAAAAACATAATTCCGAGTATTTTGCAAGTGCCGTAGGAGAGGTGAATGTAGTAACCCTAATGAAGGAGAAAAATGCCGTAATTGGAGGAGAGGGAAATGGTGGAATAATTTATCCTGACCTGCATTATGGTAGAGATTCCTTAGTAGGAGTAGCATTGTTCCTAACTCATTTAGCCAAAGAAAATAAGAAAATTTCCGAGTTGCGAGAAACTTATCCAGCTTACTTTATGGGGAAAAAGAAAATTGAACTAACCCCAGAAATCGATGTGGATAGTATCTTGGAAACAATAAAAAATCAATACCAAAACGAAGAAATATCCACGATAGATGGTGTGAAGATTGATTTTGTAGAAAATTGGGTACATCTAAGAAAATCTAATACAGAACCTATTATCCGTATCTATACGGAGGCGAAATCTCAGCAGGAGGCAGACTCATTAGCAGATAGATTTATTAGTGAAATTAAAAATAGTATTTAGATGGATTTTTGTTATGCAGTGCAGGCTCATAAGAATCCCGAGCAACTAAAACGACTAATAGATAGATTGGATAGCCCAAATTCTTATTTTTATATCCATATTGATTTAAAATCGGATATAGATAAATTTATTAAAATAATAGGGGGGGGTAGAGAAAATATCTATTTTATAGAAGATAGGTTAGATTGTATTTGGGCGGATTTCAGCCAAGTATTAGTTAGTATAAAATTAATGGAAACTATCTTGGAGCGACATAATGGAGAAGGTATGTATATCCCACTCACAGGGCAGTGCTACCCTATAAAACCGCTATCTCATATACATCAGTTCTTGGAAAAAAATAAATATTTAAATTTTATTGAAGTATCTAAGATTGAAAAATTATGGAATCAGCAAGAGATTTTTAAAAGATTAAAAAGATATAGATTTAATTACTCCTCTGAAAGGGGGCAAAGCTTTCATTTAGATACTATTAGAGACTTCAAGACTTTTGTGATATGTTTAAAATATTTAAGGCATAAATTAATAAATATTCCACAATTTGTAGATATTTTTTTTAAAAGAAAGTTAAAACTTGATTTGGAGTTTCATGGTGGAAATTCTA
>CAKAOY010000141.1 GCA_916710115.1 uncultured Bergeyella sp. | reverse complement strand
TAGTTAAAAACCGTATTAATAATATATTTTTCGGATTTTTTTTATTTTAAAATTAAATAATTTAAAAACTCTCCTTAAAATATTTAAAGAGAGTTTTTTTATAAAATTTAAAGAATGAAAAAGTGTTAATATATTATTTTAAAATTAGTTTTCGTGTTTCAGTAGCACCGCCGAAAGATATTTTTAATAGATAGGTTCCTGATGGTAATCCTTGTAGATTGATATCTTTTTGGTAGAGACCACTTTGATTTTGCAGGATTGTTTCATATACTTTTTTTCCAGAGAAGTCGTACAACTCGGCAGAACCATTGTTATCAGCCTTGTCTTTTACCTCAAAGAGGATGGTTGCCTTTTTATCTACGGTAGGGTTAGGATATACACCAAAATTTGCTTTTGAACCTACTTCTTTCACAGCTAATACATCAGTTACATTTTTGTATTTGAAGCGGAAAAATCCATCTTGATTTCCTGTTGCTCGTGTGAAATACATTCTGTAATAGGCTTTGTCTTTTTTGATGTAATATACAAAATTTTCATCTACGGAAAATCCACCGGTATCGGGGTCGTAGGATTTCCAATCTCTACCGATGGTAGATATTACCTTAGAGTAGTCATTATTGTTAGGTTTTGGGAATGTTGCTACGGCTTGTTTTTCATCAGTTTTTTTTGCTACTGAGATACTTGGCCCTTGTAATACTCCGAATACTAGATAGTTCCTTTGGCGGGAATCTAAATATTGGGTAAAAACTATATCCCAATCAGTTTTGTTAGGTTCGTTGTCAGCAACAATTTTATTGTTTTTCAGACTGAAATAATTGAACAAGGTATTCCCATTTCCATCGGGGATAGTTGCTGTTTCTGTTTCTTCCCAAGATGAAGTGTCTTTATTCCAGAGGGCATATTTTATTTTGTAATTTTTGAATCTATCTTCTATCATAAACTTATAGAAAGCTGTGGAGCGTCCTTTTGCGAGGATAAAGATAGATTTCCCCTTATAGTGGTGTGTAGCAAAGTCGTACTTACCCCATTCTACTTGGTCGAAAGCTCCCTTGTGTAGTTCGGTAGCGGTATCAGGATTGGTTAGTCCATTTTTGGAAGCAATAGCGGTATTGGGGTTGGTTATATTATCCCAATCGTCAGGATTTTTACTTACCTCATATACATTCCAACTGTTAGAGTCGTTGATTCTTGTTCCTACATCATAGTAGTTTGCTCTGTAAAAGGCTATATCCCAATTTAGAGCAGATTTATTGATGGTTTGTCCATTAGAGAAATTAAAGAAAACACGCTCTGCATAGCCAGGTTGAGCCTCAATATCCACTTCGGAATAGCCGTTGGTATCTACTTGTTGCCCAAAAGTATTAATGGAAGATATTACTGCGAATGCAGTAGAAAAAAATAGATTTAATTTCATACGCTAAAAAGATTAAGGTTTAATATTTTAATGGTTTTGTTTATATATTATTAAAAATAGCATTTTTTATAAGAAAAAAACCTTTTAAAAAAGCACGAGACAAAGTTAAAATTTATTTAAATAAAATACAAATAATTTAACAAAAATTTTTATTAAAACTAAATAAAATATTATATTTGTCAGAAAAAAATATGAAGAAAACCATTCTAAGCCTACTTACTTTTTCGGTAATGGGGATTTTTAGAGCACAAAAGGCGGATAGTATCGCTATGCAAAATATAGATGAGGTAGTGATTACGGGGCAGTATAACCCGCAGTCTATCAATAAATCTATCTATAAGGTGGAAGTGATAGGAGCTTCTCAAATCAAGAATATGGGGGCGACAACCGTGGCGGATGTACTTAGTCAAAATCTTAATATTATGATTGTCTCCGATACAGCAAATGGCAACGCATATGCTAATATTTTGGGGCTTGGAGGTGCCTATACGAAGGTATTGATAGATAATATTCCCGTAGTGAATGATGAGGGGCTGGGGAATCTCATAGACCTTAGTAAAATATCTGCGGATAATATTGAGAAAATAGAAATAGTGAGGGGCTCAATGGGAGTAGAGTATGGGAGCAATGCTATTGCAGGGGTGATTAACATCATCACGAAAAAGAATTTTCATAAAAAATTCACTGCAAATTTTACTTTACAAGAGGAGAGTGTAAGTAGTGGCTATAATTGGTACCAGAAAGGTAAGGGGCGACACATACAGAGTCTTAATCTAAACTATAAATTCTCTGATAAATTGCAGATAGGTTTTGATATTAATCATAATGATTTCAAAGGGTTTGATGGAGATAAAAAAGGATACCGATTTTTCGATGAAACTCTAAACGGACTTCGTGGGTATCAGTGGCAACCCAAAAATCAACTCAATGCTAATGTCTACCTAAGATATAGCAATGGTTCAACCACTCTATTTTATAAAGCAAATCTACTGAGTGAAGAGATTAATTATAGAACACCCATTACCCAACAAATACTCTTGCATGGTGGAGAAAGGACTTTTGTGGCTCACGATAGAGATTTTACCACGAGAAGATGGCTACATCAATTTAATATTAATACTAATATAAATAAAATCAAATACTTAGGTGATTTTTCGTATCAAAAACAAGTGAAAAAACGCCAAAATTATATCTACGATATTCCGAATGCTTACGAGCAGTCGAGGGAGGAGGCTTTGGCCTATTATGATATTAACACAATGTATTCAAGAGGAGTATTTAGTAATTTTATGGATAGCCGAAAGTTTGATTTTCAAGTAGGTTACGAGCTAGATAGAACTCAAGGTTTTGCAGATGCTTCTACGGGATTATTCAGTGGAAATAATGTGAAGCGAACGATTTTTAATTATAATAATATGCTCTCAGCAGAGTGGTCGGTTACGGATAAATTGCATCTTCGTTCGGGAGCAAGGTTATCCCTCAGCGACCGATTTAGTAAGCAGGTAACTTATTCATTTGTAGCGAAGTATATATTTAGTCATAGATTTGATATTCGTATTTCCAGTGGTTCGGCAAACCGATTCCCAACTTATGACGAACTTTTTACTTATATGGTTGATAGTAACCACGATATCAGAGGTAATGAAAATCTTACTCCTGAAAAAGGCTATACAATAGCATTATTTGCGGATTATAAGTCTTATAGAGAGAATAATAATTTTCAATTGAATTTCTCAGCAACTTACCTTAATGTGAAAAATAGAATAGAGCTAACCTATCTTGATATACTTTCTAGAAAGATGAAGTATATGAATCTTGATGATTATAAAACAATACTTTTTAATGCGGAAATGAAGACGAACTTTAATCATTTCGGAATTCATTCTGGTGTATCTTTGGTGGGGATTTCTCAGAACCTCAATGCGGTAAGTAATCAATCACCACATAAGTTTTTTTTCACACCAGAGTTTAATTTCACGGCAAATTATAACCTCCGAAAAACCAATACACTATTCACCCTAAACTATAAATATAGCGGACCTGTGCAGAAGTATAGATTAGACGGAATGGATTCGCAAGGCAATGGAGTTTTTGGACTTGGGAAGATGGACGGTTTCAACATGCTCAATGCTACCATTACCCAAAAGGTATTCAAGAAATTAGAAATAGCCATCGGAGCTAAAAATATTTTTGATATAAAAGATATCAACGATACCACTTCGGCACCATCGGGACATAGCAGTGCATCGACGATTAA
>CAKAOY010000140.1 GCA_916710115.1 uncultured Bergeyella sp. | reverse complement strand
TTCTTATATTAATAAAAAAGCTGAACCTAAGAAAAGGGTTCAGCTTTCATCTTATAGGTATAATTTTATTAATCAACCATTGCTGTAAGATATTCTCTATTGAGTCTTGCTATATTTTCCAAAGAAATTCCTTTTGGACACTCTACCTCGCAAGCACCTGTATTAGAGCAGTTTCCGAATCCTTCTTCGTCCATTGCTCTCACCATATTGAGAACTCTTCGTTTTGCCTCTACTCTACCTTGTGGCAACAATGCAAACTGTGACACCTTGGCACCTACGAATAACATTGCAGAACCATTTTTACAAGTAGCCACACAAGCACCGCAACCTATACATGCTGCTGCATCCATTGCTTTGTCTGCATCTTCTTTCGGTACTGGAATAGCGTTGGCATCAAGGGTATTTCCTGAAGTATTCACAGATATAAACCCTCCTGCTGCCATAATTCTATCAAAAGCACTTCTATCCACTACCAAATCTTTAATCACTGGGAAAGCTGCACTTCTCCAAGGCTCAATATGAATAGTCTCTCCATCTTTAAACATTCTCATATGAAGTTGGCAAGTAGTGATTCCCGTATCTGGTCCGTGAGCTCTACCATTAATATATAGAGAGCACATACCACAGATACCTTCACGGCAATCATGGTCAAAAGCAACAGGTTCTTTACCTTCATTCACGAGATTTTCGTTAAGAATATCAAGCATTTCAAGGAAAGATGAATCTGGCGAAACACCTGAAATTTTATAAGTTTCAAATTGTCCTTTTGATTTATTATTTTTCTGTCTCCAAACTTTTAGGGTTAGGTTCAAGTCTTTTTTAGTACTCATTTTTGATATAATATTTATTGGAGATTATTTATAACTTCTTGTTTTAACTTCAATATTTTCGTAGATAAGTTCTTCTTTATGCATTACTTCGGCATTGATATTTTCTCCTTTGTATTCCCAAGCCGCCACATATTTATAGTTCTCATCATCTCTTTTTGCTTCGCCATCAGGTGTTGAATGGTCCCAACGGAAGTGTCCTCCACAAGATTCTTGTCTATTAAGAGCATCTATCGCCATCAATTGACCAAGTTCCAAGAAA
Organism: uncultured Bergeyella sp.; assembly: GCA_916710115.1. Classification (GTDB taxonomy): domain Bacteria; phylum Bacteroidota; class Bacteroidia; order Flavobacteriales; family Weeksellaceae; genus Bergeyella_A. Next base: position 2,613 of record CAKAOY010000140.1, on the reverse strand, counting down.
TCTGCTACTCTACACGCTTTTTCGAGTTCCGTATTCATACCATCTGCCTCACCTGGTACTCTCACATCTTTCCAAAATTCTTTTCTTACTTCTTCTATTTCTTTGATAGCCTCTTGTAATCCTTCTGGGGTTCTACCCATACCTACTTTGTTCCACATAATATTTCCTAATTTTTTATGGAAATAATCTACTGAGTGTGTACCATTATTAGTAAGGAAAAAATTGATTCTATCTTTTATTTCTTTTTCTGCATTCTCAAATTCAGGAGTATTTGTTGGTATAGCACCTGTTCTGATATCTGCTGAAAGATAATCAGCAATTGTATATGGTAATACGAAATATCCATCTGCAAGTCCTTGCATTAAAGCAGAAGCTCCAAGTCGGTTAGCACCATGGTCAGAGAAATTTGCTTCACCAATCACAAAACAACCTGGTATAGTGGACATTAAGTTATAATCTACCCAAACTCCCCCCATTGTATAATGCACTGCAGGATAAATCTTCATTGGAGTAACATATGGATTATCTGCTGTAATTTTTTCATACATAACAAATAGGTTACCATATTTCTCCTCTACCCACGCCTTACCTAAGTCGTAAATTTGTTGTTCTGTAGGGTTATGTATATTTTTCTCAGTAGCTGCTTCTCTACCCTTTTTCATAATTTCGGTGGAGAAATCAAGGAACACACCTTCTTTAGTATCATTATTTTCAATACCATAACCAGCATCACATCTTTCTTTTGCTGCTCTTGATGCTACATCTCGCGGCACAAGGTTACCGAAAGCAGGGTATCTTCTTTCTAAATAATAGTCTCTATCTTCTTCTTTAATATTTTCAGGCTTTAATTTTCCTTCTCGGATAGCAACAGCATCTTCAATTTTTTTAGGAACCCAAATTCTTCCAGAGTTACGAAGAGACTCAGACATCAATGTCAATTTAGACTGCTGAGTTCCGTGTACTGGGATACAAGTTGGGTGTATTTGTACGAAACAAGGATTTGCAAAAAAGGCTCCTTTTTTGTGGATTTTCCAAGCGGCAGATGCATTAGACCCCATTGCGTTAGTAGATAAGAAATATACATTCCCATACCCACCAGAGGCAATTACTACAGCATGTGCAGAGTGTCTCTCTATCTCTCCTGTTACAAGGTTTCTCGCTATGATACCTCTCGCTTTACCATCTACGATTACCAAATCCATCATTTCATGACGGTTGTACATCTTTATTCTTCCTTTACCAATCTGTCTACTCATTGCAGAATACGCTCCCAAAAGAAGCTGTTGTCCTGTCTGCCCCTTAGCATAGAAAGTTCTTTTTACTTGAACCCCACCGAAAGAACGATTATCCAACTGACCGCCATATTCACGACCAAAAGGAACCCCTTGTGCTACACATTGGTCAATAATATTTACAGAAACTTCTGCCAAACGATACACATTCGCTTCTCTTGCTCGATAGTCTCCCCCTTTTATCGTATCATAAAAAAGTCTATATGTAGAGTCTCCATCCCCTTGATAGTTCTTAGCTGCATTAATCCCCCCTTGTGCTGCTATAGAGTGAGCTCTTCTCGGAGAGTCTTGATAACAGAATGCCTTTACATTATAACCTTGTTCTGCCAAAGTAGCTGCAGCTGAACCTCCCGCAAGTCCCGTTCCTACTACAATAATATCAATTTTGTCCCTATTATTTGGGGCTACAAGGTTCATATGGTCTTTATGATTTTTCCATTTATCCTTTAATGGACCTGCTGGAATTTTTGAATTTAATACGCTCATTTTCTTAATAATTAACTTTGAGAAACATAGTGAAAAATTGCAACGATTGCAAACCCGACTGGTACGAGAATCGCATACCACTTACCAAAAGATTGGATACAAGGCGTGTATTTAGGATGTCTCGCTCCAATAGACTGAAATGAAGATTGGAATCCATGAGATAAATGTAACCCTAAGAGAACAAAAGATACCAAATACAACACTACTCTCCAAAGAGCACTAAACTGGTGTCTCAAATGCTCGTAAGCAGTTCCATTGGATTCTCCTCCTAAATAATTCTTAGAAATTGTTGGCACCCAAAAATCCACCAAGTGTATTAATAAATAGATTAAAATAAGTCCTCCCGAAATCATCATATTTCTGGACATCCAAGTAGAATTAGCACTCGCTCCACTCACAGCATAAGCTATTGGTCTTGCTTTTTTATTTTTGGCTTCAAGGACAAATCCCATTACAAAGTGGAAAATCACAGCAAATATCAATATTGGTTGCATAATCTTCTGAACTAAAGGATTACTCTCCATAAAATGAGACCCTTCATTGAAAGCCTCTTCACTAAATACAGATACCATATTTAGGGATAGGTGCATCACCAAAAACACAAGCAAAAACATCGCAGACAATGCCATTGCATACTTTCTACCAATTGTAGAATTTAAAAAACCTGACATAAAATTTTCTCTTATATTATTTTTCACAAAAATAAAAAATGTTAATACATATATAAAAGTAGTTTTATTAGCAAACCTTATTTTGTAAAGATTCTAAATAACCCTCTCGATTTTCATCCATTTTAATTCTATTTTCATCAGTATTTAATAAACTTTAAAATCGC
>CAKAOY010000139.1 GCA_916710115.1 uncultured Bergeyella sp. | reverse complement strand
TGAGGACTTTCAAGCTCTATCTGGGTGATAAAACGACTTGCTTCTCCCGTGCTGAGCCCACTACTTACCCCATTGTATAACAAAAATATATTCTGAGAATCCTGTAACAAACGATAAAAATGATACGCATAAATTCCATCATTTTCTAAATAAGTATGCATATTAAATGCCTTACGAACATCAAACGGCAAATATGTATTCTGCGTATTTCCCAATGGCAATTTCCCCTCATTTACAGACAATAAAATGATATTTCTGAAATTCAATAAACGTGTTTCCAAAAGACCCATTACCTGCAAACCCTCTTATGGCTCGCCCTTAAAATCAATAGTCTCTGTATTGATTATTTGATTTATCAAAACCTCCAACGCATCAATTTCTATCTTAAAATTATACTCCGTAATATGATTAGCAATAATCTTGAAGGCCTGCTCAAAATAAGAAATATTTTCAAATATGATATCATCTGACACATATCGTTTTACACTTGAACAAAATCTCAAAAGCACCTCTAAAAATGATTTCGCATCTGAATACATCTCCAAAATATAGAAACACGATATTTCGCTTAGATGCTTACTAAGTTCTTTCTCTGATAAATAAATTATCTTATTATCCTTGACTTTTTTTATAAAATTCTCCTTAATATCTATATCTTTCCCTGTCAAAGGAACAAAATCCAAAATATTAAATATATCTTTATAATAATATGTTTTTGACGACTTTGATAATTGCTTCTGAATATGAAAAATATGATAAATGAGTATTGAAAAATCCAAATTTTTCAGAGGAAACCCCATCGTTATATTTATCTTCTGAACATCATTCAATACATCTATAGATGCTGGCAAAAGATTCTCATCCAATAAAATTAACGCAGTATCCTCTAAATAATCATTATTTTTATCCTTTATCTCCTTAAAAATACTCGGAAGCAACTTTGTTTGAGAAATACTTCCCGAAACTTCGTAAATACTGATATCTTTTTCTTTCTCAAAATCATTCTCAACCCAATGAAAATTTTCCCTATCCGAAAACTCATTCCATTTCAAATATTTACGAATAAATTGCCCTGCCTCTTGAATATCATTTTCCACATAATATTTATCTGATTGGAAATAGCATATCGCTTTTTTCTCCTTCATTAAAGTTTTCACCAACAACTCCTCAATAGGTGTAAAGGCGTTAAACCCCACAAAAACGAATTTCTTATCTATATTGTTACAATATTCTTGAATATTTTTCTTGGCCTCCTCGTGCAACATTCCTGAAGTAGCAAAACCTTTTTCTAATAGAGATTCCTTCAATTTCGGTAAAAACTCTCCTGCATTTTTCCAAAAATCATAATTCTTCTTGAACACTTCCGACTCATCCCCAATTTTCTGGTTACTCCAATTTTTAATGCGTTCATCATCAATCATATAAGATAAAACAGCCTCATCATTTTTAGAAAATTTCATCATATCATCCCAATCTTTCAAGAGTGTGGGAAACCATTTTATAAAGTTATCAAAACTCTCACTCGGAAAATACTCAATATATTTCGCATAAGCAAAAAGTATAATGGATATATTCTGTATCGGAATTTTACGGGATATTTCAGCAATAATCTCCTCTGCCGTAAAAAAATCAGGCAAAAAACCAGAATATTGATATTTCTTCTTCAATCTATCTTTAATGAATATCATTGGTCTTTTCCCAGGTATTACCATCGTATAATCGGATAAATCCGCTGTTTTTGATAGCAAATCACCTATTACTTTATCTAAAAATTTCATGAAATTATATTATTTTTATCCAAATATATTATTTTTTTTAAAAATAAAAAATACCGACTCTTTATTTATAAAGAGTCGGTATCTAAACCATATGAAAAAAACTTTAAACTACTAGTTCCTCAATATTATCGAAAAGATAAACTAACTTCTTTTTTTCATATTTTAAAGGTTAATTCTCTTTTCTAATCGTTTCATTTACAATGCAAAGGTATAACTATTTTTCACATTCCAAATACTTATTTTACCATTAACTTTAATTTGTAAATATTCTAATTAGATATAACATGTAAGTAACTGATTAACTTTTATTTATAAAAATATTAGAACAAGTATTTCCTACGAATTAAAATTCCCTTTTGATAAATAAACAACCTTTTTCGTATCAAAAAACTCCTCCTCAAAATAGTTTTTCAACTGATGAATCTCACATTTTATTCCTGCTAATTCCTCAGCTAAATCGCCTCCTTTCAGATACAAAACTCCATTATGCTTCTGATTTATTTGCTCTTTCTCAAATTTCCCCTTCAACCAGCGAAGAAACTCAGGCATCTGAGTCACAGCTCGGCTCACTACAAAATGATATTTCTCCTTCAACTTTTCGGCTCTCCCGTGTATCGCTATTACATTCTTCAAGCCAACTCCATCGGATATCCCTTGTACTACTTTTATTTTCTTACCAATAGAATCTATTAGTGTAAATTCTACTTCTGGAAACATAATCGCCAACGGAATACCTGGGAAACCACCACCTGTCCCCACATCCAAAACCTTAGTGTTTGGAGCAAATTGCATAACTTTTGCTATGCCCAGAGAGTGTAAAATATGCTTCTCATACAAAAAATCAGTATCCTTACGAGAAATCACATTAATTTTCTCATTCCATTCAAGATAAAGAGGTTCCAACTTCTGGAATTGCTCTACTTGGTACTCCGACAAATTCGGAAAATATTTTAAAATTAAATCTACTTTCATAAAAATTTTAGCAAAGGTATATTTTTATTTTCGAATAAAAAAAGTCCGAAAATATTTTCATCCTATTATCTTTATTTTTTAATTTTGTCCTATGATTACACTATCTGAAGAGAATTATCTAAAAGCGATATTCTACTTAGCCAACGAAAAACGTCAAATAAATATCAACGAAATCAGTAAATTCCTAAATATAAAAATGCCGAGCGTAAATTCTATGATGAAAAAATTCGCCGAGCGAGGATGGGTCATTTACAAAAGTTACAAACCTCTACAAATTACAGATGCAGGTATCCGTGAGGCTGCCCAAATCGTAAGAAAACACCGATTGACGGAAATGTTCCTCACCGAGAAAATGGGATTTGGATGGGAACAAGTACATGATATTGCAGAACAAATAGAACATATTAAGTCCGATTTGTTTTTTGATAGGATTGATAAACTCCTTAATTTCCCAAAAGTAGATCCTCACGGCTCTCCAATCCCTGATAAAAATGGTAATATCATACACCAAAATTACAAAAAACTTAGTGAGTGTGATATTGAAACTACGGCTACATTCCGTGCATTGATAGAATCATCAAAGGATTTTTTAGAATATCTCAATCTAAAAGAACTTTTGCTCGGAACAAAAATCAAAGTACTACATAAAGAAACTTTTGATAACAATATTACAATTAGCTACCTCAACAGAGTAGAAATAATTAGCAGTATAGTAGCTGAAAAACTTTTAGTAGAACCATAAAAATCCGAGTTGTGAATATATCTATCACAACTCGGATTATATTATTTCCTATTGTTTTTTAGTAAGTCTATCTATCGTAAGTTGTAATTCTGGATCGTCGGGACTAATTGCATAGTACTTAGCAATACCTCCTTCCTGAGAAATTACAATAAATCTCGGCACCCAATTTAAATCTATATAATTATTAAATTTATTCTTCCACCCCTCATCAAACCAATAATTTTCCTTATCCTTTATCTGATACTTCTCCAACCCATTTTTCCACTGAATCATTAACCTATCAAGTGATAAATAAA
>CAKAOY010000138.1 GCA_916710115.1 uncultured Bergeyella sp. | reverse complement strand
CAAAGGTTGCGTTGCTTGTACCCAAAAGGTATTTTCTGATATTTCCTCTACGATTTTTTCTTCCTCGTCTTCCTCATCTTGAATCTCTCCTACAAGTTCCTCCAAAATATCCTCCAAACTGATAATCCCCTCTGTCCCTCCGAACTCATCTATAACAATTGCGAGGTGCTGTTTTTTCTGTTGAAAATTCTTCAACAAATCGGAAATTTTCTTACTTCCCACCACAAAAAAAGCTTCTCTCATCAAGTCTCGAAGGTCGGTATTGGTAAGATTCCCATTTCTTTTGATATATTCTCTAATAATTTCTTTTGTGTATAGCACTCCGATAATATTATCTATACTACCCTCATAAACAGGGATTCGCGAGTATCCACTATCTACAATCACATTAATAATATCCTCTATCGGGTCCTCAATATCTATGGACAGAATGTTTTGGCGAGGCACCATAATCTGCTTTGCAGAATGGTCTGTAAAGTCAAAGGCATTTTTAATGATTTCATAATCCTCTTCCTCTATCTCACCAGAATCCGCACTTTGTTTCACCAAAAGTTGTAACTCCTCGGAAGAATGTATATCAGATTCCTCAGCAGGTGGAATATTAATCATCCTCAAAAAACCATTAGACATCGAATTCATCAACCAAATAAAAGGCTGAAAAACAATCGTAAATCCCCTCAACGGATATGCTACAAACATAGCAGTAGATTCCGACTTACGAATAGCAATAGACTTTGGTACCAATTCCCCAAAAACGATATGTAAAATAGTAATAATGAAAAAACTAAAAAACAAAGAAATAGTCGTAACACTCGTGTCATCTAAACTTAGATTCATCATAATGAGAAACTTATCCATAAAATGACGCATTGCCCCCTCTCCTATCCAACCTAATGCTAATGATGATAAGGTAATCCCCAGTTGGGTTGCCGAAAGATAGGCATCAAGTTTTTTTAATATCAATTCCAACTGTTTTGCTACTGGGTTTCCTTCCTGCACTTTTATCTGAATTTGTGAGTATCTTACCTTCACTATTGAAAATTCAGCTGCTACAAAAAAACCATTCAAAATGACTAAGAATAATGCTAATAGTATCCTGACCGAGTCTTCCATAATTTATAATTTCTAAAATTTTAATACAAAGTTACATATTTTTTTCTAAACACTAACCTTTTGAAACACCTAATTTTAAAACATATTTCAATATATTTTTTGATAACCTCTATTTCATGTTGCACAATCAGCAAAAATAACCTATGTTTTTCACATCTATTTCTGCCATTAGCTTTGGATTTTTATAGTAATGATTTATCCATTATCATAAATTTTTATATATTTGCATTATGGAATTTACGGCTTCACAAATAGCAAATGTTATCAATGGTAGAATTATTGGTGATGAAAATACCATTATTAACGGCGTTTCTCCTATTGAGTTAGGCGAAAAAGGACATCTTTCATTCGTTGCACACGAAAAATTTGCAGATTTTATAGAAAATTCTGATTGCTCAGTGCTCATAGTATCTGAAAAGCTTTTAGCAGATAAACCTTATAAGCCAACTATAATCGTAGTAGAAGATGCCTACCTATCTTTCCAAATACTTATGAATATTTACAACGAAATGAAACAAGTAAAACGCTCTGAGATAGAGCATTCTGCTTTTGTAAATAATTCAGCTACAATTGGTGAGGATGTATATGTAGGAGCCTTTACCTATGTATCCGAAAAAGCAAAAATAGGCGATGGTAGCCAAATATATCCTCAAGTATTCATCGGTAAAAATGTAAAAATTGGTAAAAATTGTACCTTATATAGCGGCGTAAAGATTTATGACTATTGTACAATTGGTGATAACTGCATAATACACTCTAACTCTGTGATTGGTAGTGATGGGTTCGGATTCCAACCAACAAAAGATGGATTCCAAAAAATTCCGCAATTAGGAAATGTAGTATTGGAAAACGATGTAGAAATTGGCTCTAATTGTACCATAGACCGAGGAACAATAGGCTCTACCATTATTGGGCAAGGTACTAAAATAGATAATTTGATTCAAATCGCCCATAATGTGAAAATTGGTAAGCATAATGTAATTGCTGCACAAGTGGGTATCGCTGGGTCCACAACAATTGGCGATTGGAACCAAATCGGTGGACAAACTGGTATTGTAGGACATATAAAAATTGGTAACCAAGTTAAGATACAAGCACAATCTGGTGTGAATAGAAATACCGAAGACGGAGAAATTCTTTATGGCTCACCTGCCATTTCTGCAAGTGACTTCCGTAGAAATTATGTCCATTTCCGAAACTTTGACGAGATAGTAAAACGATTGGAAAAATTAGAAAAATCAAAAAATAAGGATGATAAATAGTCCTTTAATAATAAATTTATTGTTGTAAATCTAAAAAAAATAAAAACATATCACAATGAGTGATTTACAAAAGACACTGAAAGAAGATATTAGCCTCTCAGGAGTAGGGCTTCACACAGGTAAAAAGGTTAATTTGACCATCAAACCAGCAAAGGAAAACACTGGTTTTGTTTTTGTAAGAACCGATTTGGAGGGGAACCCTCAGGTTGAAGCAGATGTAAATTATGTAACTACCACAGAAAGAGGAACAACCCTTGAAAAATTAGGTGTAAAAATCCATACTTGCGAGCATCTATTGGCCGCTCTTGTTGGTATGGATATAGATAATGCAATCCTTGAAATGGATGCTGCTGAACCACCAATTATGGATGGTTCCTCTAAGTTCTTTATAGAGGCCATTGAAAAAGTTGGCGTAGTGGAGCAAAATGTTGCAAGAGAATATCTCGTAATTAAAGAAGTGATGAACTACACCGACCCTAATACAGGATCTGAAATCACAATAATACCTTCCGATACCTACGAAATTACTACAATGGTAGATTTCGGAACAAAAGTCCTTGGCACTCAAAATGCTACAATGAAACATATCTCCGAGTTTAAAGAAAATTTTGCTAACGCTCGTACTTTCAGCTTTTTACACGAGTTAGAAATGCTTCTTGACCATGGTCTTATCAAAGGTGGTGATATTTCCAACGCCATCGTATATGTAGATAAAGAGCTCACTCCTGAAACAATGGAAAAACTGAAAAAGGCTTTTGGAAAAGACAAAATTTCGGTAAAACCTAACGGAACACTAGACAATATTACACTAAACTCACCAAACGAAGCAGCGAGACACAAGCTCCTCGATGTAGTCGGAGATTTAGCATTAGTAGGAGTAAAAATTAAAGGAAAAGTAATTGCTAACAAGCCTGGACATTTCGTAAATACGCAGTTTGCAAAAAAACTCAATAGACAATGGAAGCTACATAAAAAGAAAAATGTTCCTGATTTTGACTTAACAAAATCTCCTGTTTATGATATTAATGGTATAATGAAACTACTACCTCATAGACCTCCATTCCTATTGATAGACAAAATTATAGAACTATCCGAAAGTCATGTCGTCGGCGTTAAAAATGTCACAATGAACGAACCTTTCTTCGTAGGACATTTCCCAAAAGAACCTGTAATGCCAGGCGTTCTCCAAATAGAAGCAATGGCGCAGACTGGCGGTATTTTAGTATTAGCAAATGTCCCAGACCCTGAAAATTACTCTACCTATTTTGTAAAAATAGATAAAGTGAAATTTAAGAAAAAAGTAATACCTGGAGATACTGTAATCTTCAAAATAGAACTTATAGAACCTATCCGAAGAGGTATAGTCCATATGCAAGGATATGGCTATGTAGGTGATAGTGTGGTAGTAGAAGCCGAACTAATGGCGCAAGTTGCAAAAACTAAAATAGACTAAATGATAC
>CAKAOY010000137.1 GCA_916710115.1 uncultured Bergeyella sp. | reverse complement strand
ACCAAGTTAAAGGCACCAGATTTCAGTACTGAATTATTAGGAATGTATATATACTTCTGTACCTCAGAATACGATACCTCCGACCTTCGCTTTTCATCTATTTCAAAAGAAAAGAACTCTTCATTTGTATCAATATTTTCACAAATAATTTTTATTTCATTACCTAATATTTTTTTAGATTTTAGCAATACCAAAACCTCTTTAACATCATTTTTAACTGCAATAATATGTATCTCTTGAATATTTTTCAATACAGAAATAAGATACTGAATGTCTATCAATGGTGATAGTTTTATTAAAATACTATCGCCTATTTCTAACAATTTATCTTGAATTTCTAAAATATTCGGCGACAAATCTTCCAGAAGAAATACTTTATTTTTTTTTGTATCTCTCCGTGCTGGGTCAATAAAAATAGCATCATAACTGCGATTATTCTGTTCTAAAAAAGCCTCTATAGCTTGATTAATAAATATTGCTTTTTTACCTAAAATTACCCAATTATGCTCCACAAGTTTTAACAATTCGGTATTTTGTTCCAGCAAAAAAACCTCCGAAAAATTATCTGATATATGATATGCATCAACCCCAAACCCCGATGTCAGGTCTATAAAACTTCTCCCTGCCAACAATTTTTTCTTATAATTCCCCGTTTGCTCCGAACTACATTGTTCTAAATTGAGGTGTGGGGGAAAAACAATCCTTTTTTTCAATAGGAATGGAAATTTCTTCTCAGCAATTTTTCTCCCATTTATTTGTTGAACAATTTCTTGCATTGAAACGTCATCAAAAGGCGATTTTTTCAATAATAAAGAGTGCAAATCCACACGAAGATTTGCACTTATAAAGTCCTGAATATTAGAATTTAAAATCTTTAACATTTATTCTATCTTTACAGATTGAGTAAGTGTTTCGTTTTGCCAAACAAAAACATATTCCTTACTAAAAATAATATTTTCCATATTATTTTCCTTTCTGAACTCTCTTTTTCTAAGGATAATTTGCCCTTCTCGCCCATTTTTTTCATTAGGGAAAATCAATTCTTCAGCGTGATAAAACATACCATTGGCATTCATATTAAATAATGTAGGAATTGACACTAATTTTTCTCCCGTCCAGAGTATATATTGTTCATAAGTTGGGACCCCAAAGGCATTTCCAAAAGAAGTAGCTCTCACAATAGCCTTTACACCTTTAAGACCTTTATTATCAATAACTTCTAACCCTATAGGCTGATGCATAGCATTTCCTACCGCAAAAGTTTCTATACCCTTTTTCTCTCCATTTTTAAGTGCCATCACTCCGATATTGATATAATCTTTATCGTCCTTTTTGATAGTCTCCATCATACCCAAAAGGAACTCGGTATCTTCAAATTTAGCACTAGACACATTAAAATTTCCACCCCATGCATAGCCCGATCTCCACTCATTTCCTTTTTGATAACTTACTTTGTACCAATAGTTTTCTCTCGCTCCAATATCAAGTTTTATTTTTGTATTTTTATCTATTTTCACTTGATGACCTACCAAAAGGCTATCCATTTTTAAGGATTTAAAATTGGGATCTTTTCTGATTTTGGTATTATTCCACATCACAGTTTTTAATGAGCCTTTATCATAAACATAACCATTATTTAATAAATTTTCATCAATATTCTGAGAAAATGAGTAAAAACTAATTAAAAACAAAGATATATTAAATATTTTTTTCATTTTTTATAAATTCTATATCACAAATATCTATCAAAAATAACACATAATCCATTACACACCAAAAGAACACAATCATTAAATCGTGTTCTTTCGTTGTATTTTATGTATTTATCATTTAATCTTCGTCGTCTTCATAGACATCGTATCCATTGTCTTCTTCATCATCATAGGAATCTTCTTCATCAAAGAAATCCATATCTCCCAATTCATTAATATGAAAATCAGCATCAAAGTCACTCGTCTTAGCTTTACTACTTGCTCCCACTCCTTTATTTGGAGATTTTAGAGATACATTACCAAAACGATACACAGTGATAGGATATTGTACCGATGGTTTTGCATCATCTATACTTACCAATTCGCACAAAAATTCCCATAAATCAATAAATCCATATTGAAACTGAGCTTTATCTCCTACTTTACTAAATGCCTCATTGATATAGACATCAGACATTATCTCGCCATCACCCTCATCACTCATATCTTCCAATGGTACAGATTTAATAATTGTACCATCATCTTCCAACAAATTAAAGGCTGATAACTCTTCACCTTGTAGGCTAAATGCATTTTTAATACCCAAATGTAGGTTCCAAAGCGTTTGCTTACCTCTAATCTCTATGTCCCTAAAGACATCGTCTTTCGCATCTAAAATAACTCGGATTTTATATACCATCTCTTTCTATTATTCCTAAAATTTTTGCAAATATATAATATTAAAAAATGAATAAAAAAAAATCTAATAATTTTTAGCAATACCAAACTATTTATTTACAACTAAATCCAATTATGTTTTTTTTAACAATATATTAGTAAAAATTTATTTAAAATATTATTTTTATTATAAATTAACAAAATATCGACATTTATGGATAATATATAAACATTAAAATTACTATTTCAAAAGTTGGTCAAGCATATTTTTTCCCCAATTAGGGCTGTATTTCGTAGCAGGTTTAAAGGTATTAAATTTCTCTAAAGCCTTATTAATTAGTGGCATTGCTTTCTCTTTTCCTCCACCGAAAATAGTTGGTGTGAAATATATTCCTATTGCTCTTATAAGGTATGGACGCGGGTTATTCGGATTTGCCTTAATGGATTTTTCAGCATACTCACGAGCTATTTTACCCATTTTCGGTCCTCTCACCATAGGACTTACCTTCACCCTTGAACTATATAGATAGGCATATAGGGCATATATTTCGGATTTATCCGATTTCATTGCTTCTGCTTTTCTTAGATATTTCTCTGCCCTATCACAATAATTATCGATTACATCACCTTCTGATTGGTCTGCAATACGGACATTGACATAGGCTGTATAATATTGTGCCAACCAATCCTCTTCCTTAGCAATAGCAATTCTTTCAAAATCGTTAGCTAATTTCTGTAAATCCTTATTTTTATGCACTTTAGATAATGTCACTACTTTCTCATTTAGAATAATATCCAAGGTCTGTGCATTTGTTGCTATCGTACCACAAAACAACATTGATAGTATAAAAACTACTTTTTTCATAGGTCATATTTTATTTAAATTCATTTTCGGAGGTAAAGTTACTACTTTTTTTGATAATTCAATTTATTTTTTTATATTTGCCTAAATTTTAAATTTATTTACAATGAAAAAGAATTTATTTCTATTTCCCGCTATTATTATAGCATCTGCTCTATCTGCTCAAGCTACACCTCACAAAGGAGATTTTCAAGCAAATGTAGGGTTAGGATTTTCAAGCGTTGGTACGCCAATTAATTTGAGTGTAGATTATGGTGTTGGCAAGAATATTTCTGTAGGTGGTGGGCTAACCTATATTACGGATACGAATACTTACTATGGTGTAAAATACAAACATACAGGATTTGGTGTTACAGCACACGGAAACTACCATTTTAATGAGATTCTTTCCTTACCAAACAATATTGATTTCTATGCAGGACTTTACTTAGGATACTACAATTGGAACAGCAAAGTGGAAGATAGCTTTAATGGTATCAACACTGCTTATTCTGGTTCTACTTACAACTCTGGATTATTCCTTTCCGCACAAGTTGGAGGTAGATATTTCTTCACAAAAAATTGGGCTGCCAACTTAGAATTAGGAGGTGGAACTTACTCTGGTGGAAAAATAGGTATTACTTA
>CAKAOY010000136.1 GCA_916710115.1 uncultured Bergeyella sp. | reverse complement strand
ATTCATAGGTGAATTTATTCTGATTAAATCGGTGTTTGATTATAGTTCTGTATTTGGAATTATAGCAGGTATTACCGTGATTTTGGCTGCTGTATATTTATTAAGATTTTATGCGAAAGCAATGTATGGTAAGGGGAATGATGAGGTTCTTTCTCAGGTGAAAGATTTATCTACATCAGAATTTATAGTGATGGGAGTATTATCTATACTTGTGATTTTGATGGGGATTTTCCCTCAACCCGTTTTAGATATGGTGAATAGTTCAGTAGAGTATATCTATTTAGCACTAATAAAAAAAGGAGCCTAAATATTCCTAATTGTTAGTAATTTATAATTTCAAATTTTAAAATTAAATGAATACATTAATTATCGTTTTTCTTACGGCAATTATAACATTATTTTCAGGAGTTTTTGGTAATGGAAAATACACAAGAGCCATTAGTATTTTAGGATTATTGGTTGCTTTGGGTATAAGTTTCCTACCCGAGAGTGCATTTTTTGAGCAGTATAGAAATATGTACGAATACACACCAAACGTAGCTATATTCACAAAGATAGCCCTTGTTGTAACGATACTATTATTCGGGTTGGGTGAATTTGCTTTTAGTAATCATCGTAGCCATCAATCCGAGTTATACGCCTTGATGCTTTTTGCTCTCTGTGGAGGTATTATTTTATTTGGATATAAGAATTTTACAGTACTATTTTTGGGTATAGAAATTTTGTCTATTCCATTGTATGTAATGGCTGGTGCAAATAAAACAAATCTTTACTCTATAGAAGCATCGGTGAAATATTTCTTGATGGGAGCATTTGCGACAGGTTTTTTATTATTCGGTATGGCATTGGTATATGGTAGTGTGGGGTCATTTGATGTATCTGTTATAGGTGAATATGCAAAAACAAAAACAATGGAGCCAATGTTTATAATGGGAGTGGTATTGATGTTAGTGGCGTTGGCTTTTAAGGTATCCTTAGCACCATTTCATATGTGGTCACCAGATGTGTATCAAGGTTCGCCATCTCTTATTACGGCATTTATGGCTTCCGTAGTGAAGGTTTCAGGTTTTGGAGCATTTTTCAGATTAATGACAGAGGCTTTCGGAGGTGTTATCTCGTCTTGGATTTCTGTAGTTGCAGTTTTGGTGATTATTACATTACTTTTAGCAAATATAATGGGATTGGTACAGAGTAATGCAAAGAGAATGCTTGCTTATTCATCTGTATCTCACGCTGGTTATATTTCAATAGTATTTTTTGGGGCTAATGAGCAATCTATTAATGTTTTAGGTTTTTATCTTTTTGCTTACTCCTTGGCTACTATTGGGGTCTTTATGAGTTTGATTTATGTTGAAAAAATAAAAAATGAAACTTCATATAATGCATTTAAGGGATTAGCAAAAACAGAACCTTTATTGGCAGTAGTTACGGCAATATCGTTATTTTCTATGGCAGGGATACCATTCACAGCAGGTTTTATAGGAAAATTGAGTCTCTTTGCTCAGGCAATTAATGTTGCTCCGTTTTTGATAGTAATAGCAGTAATAGGTTCTGCAGTATCTATTGCCTATTATTTGAGAATAATTATTGCAATGTTTTTCACGAAAGAATCAACATTCGAAGGAAAAGAAAAGGCTGGTGCAACATACAATATTCTTGCTGTATTGATTATTGTATTATTGATTGTGTTGGGGGTATATCCACAAATATTCTCAGAAATATTAGTGAAATAATATAATTGTTAATATTATAAATTGGGCAACTAAGATAGCGATGAGTTATTTTAGTTGCTTTTTTATTTCAATTTATAAAACTATAAGGGCAGAAAAGAATAAGTTTTATATATTTGTAAATAAATCTTAATATTATGAAAAAAGTAGTTTGTGGGTTTTTATTATTATTTGTATTAGTGGCTTGTGGAGTGGCTAATAAGATTGTTAATTCAGAAGTTAATACGAAAAAATCTTATCCATTACAATATACGAAATGGGTTTTGATGGATAAAACGAAAGGTTCAATACCGAGTCTTAATATTAAAGAAGGAAGAATTTACGGTAATGCAGGCTGTAATAATTATACGGCAGATATTAAGATAGACGATATAAATCACAAAATAACTATCGGAGCGGTGGCCTCTACAAAGATGTATTGCAAATGGATAAAATCCGAAGTTACTTTTCTAAAATTCCTTTCTATGGCGAATGAGTATAAGATAAAAGAAAATATATTAGAGCTCTATAAGGATAATATTCTTTTAATGAAATTTAAAGTGGAGGAATAATAAAAAAGAGATGATTTTTAGCTTGCCACTTTTTGTGTAATAAAAAATCCTCTTCATATGAGAGGATTTTTTTGTAAATATTATTTTTTCTTTTCAGAGAGTTGTCTTTCGTATTCTGTAAAATCAGTAATGGGGTTTCTTGCAACTCCACTTTCTACCGCAGCTTTTGCTACTGCTGTGGATACTTTAGAGAACAATCTCTTATCAAAAGGTTTTGGGATGAAATATTCTCGCCCAAATTCTAATTGTTTTAGGTCGTAGGCTTGTTTCACATCTTCAGGAACGGGTTGCTTGGCAAGTTCAGCAATGGCATGAACAGCTGCAATTTTCATCTCTTCGTTGATATCTGTTGCACGAACATCTAATGCACCACGGAATATGTATGGGAATCCTAATACATTATTCACTTGGTTAGGATAATCACTTCTACCTGTGGCTATTATTACATCTTTTCGAGTTTGCGTTGCAAGCTCAAAAGTTATTTCTGGGTTAGGATTGGCAAGTCCAAAAACAATAGGGTTTTCTGCCATAGAGAGGAGCATCTCAGGAGATACTACATTCCCTCTCGATAGCCCGACGAATACATCTGCACCTACCATTGCTTCCTCTAAGGTATTTTTATCTGTTTGGGCTACAAAATCTAATTTTTCAGCTGTTAGGTTGGTTCTATTTTGGTTAATAACCCCCTTAGAATCACACATTAGGATATTTTCCTTTTTTAGTCCTAACTTAATGTAGAGTTTAGAACAAGCGATTGCTGCTGCTCCTGCTCCATTAATTACCACTTTTGCATTGCTGATATCTTTTCCTGCGATTTCCAAAGCATTGATAAGTGCTGCCCCCGAGATGATAGCTGTCCCATGTTGGTCGTCGTGCATTAGTGGTATATCAAGCTCTTCTTTCAGTCTTTGCTCTATGTAGAATGCTTCAGGAGCTTTAATATCTTCTAAGTTGATACCTCCAAAAGTTGGAGCAATACCCTTTACTATTTCTATGAATTTATCTGGGTCTTTTTCGTTTATTTCAATATCAAATACATTGATATCTGCAAAAATCTTAAACAAAAGACCCTTACCTTCCATCACTGGTTTAGAGGCTTCGGCACCAATATCTCCTAGTCCAAGTACTGCTGTCCCATTGGAGATTACCGCTACCAAATTACCTTTTCCTGTGTATTCATATACTGTATCCGGATTTTTTTCTATTTCAAGGCATGGAGCCGCCACTCCTGGTGAGTAGGCTAATGATAGATCCCTTTGTGTGGAGTGTGGCTTAGAGGGTATTACCTCAATTTTTCCTTTTGGTTCGCATTGATGATATTCTAATGCTGCTTGGTTTAAACTATTTTCGTCTCTGTGATTATTTGACATAGCTTTTTAGTTATAAAAATTAAACTTATACATATGCAAAATTAGTAAAAAAGTTTAAATAAGAATATATTTTTTTATTGAATTTTGCATCAAATTTATTAAAGATTTAGGAAGATTGATTATTTGATAATAGATTTCACTAGTCCATCAATAGGTTTTTTGATAATATTATCGATTTTTATGTTATTTTCTTGTGCTGTTTCTATCAATAAATCTTTATAATGATGAGCAATAGATCCCACAAAATGAA
>CAKAOY010000135.1 GCA_916710115.1 uncultured Bergeyella sp. | reverse complement strand
TGTGAAAAATGTGGTTCTACACTATCCCCTACGGAGTTAATAAATCCAAAATCCGCTCTAAGTGGTAATGTTCCGGTTCTAAAAGAAACAAAAAATTGGTATCTTCCTCTCAATAAATATGAAAATTTCTTGACAGAGTGGATTATTAAAGGACATAAAGATGATTGGAAACCCAATGTTTATGGACAAGTAAAATCTTGGCTCAACGATGGTTTAAAACCAAGAGCAATGACCCGCGACCTCAATTGGGGAGTGCCCGTTCCTCTACTAAATGCAGAAGGCAAAGTTCTTTATGTTTGGTTTGATGCACCGATTGGTTATATCTCTTTCACACAAGAATGGGCAGAGAAAAATGGAAAAAATTGGAAAGATTATTGGCAAAATGAAAACTGTGATTTAGTGCATTTTATCGGTAAAGACAATATTGTTTTCCATTGTATAATTTTTCCTTCTATGATGAAGGCTCACGGAGAATATATAATGCCTCAAAATGTCCCTGCCTTTGAGTTTTTAAATCTTGAAAATGATAAAATTTCCACTTCCAGAAATTGGGCGGTGTGGGCTCACGATTATGTAGCCGATTTTCCTGGTCAGCAGGATGTGTTGAGGTATGCATTGTTGTCGTCTGCACCAGAGACTAAGGATAATAACTTTACTTGGAAGGATTTCCAGACTAAAAATAACTCCGAATTAGTAGGTATTTTTGGAAATTTTATCAATAGAGTAGCTGTGCTGATTCATAAATATTATAATGGTGAAATTCCACAAGGGACACCATCAGAAGAAATAAAAGAAATCTCAAAAACAGCTACCGAAATTAGAGGATTTTTAGAGAAATATGAGTTTAGAAATGCTCTTTCTTCCTTGATGAATTTAGCAAGATTCGGAAATCAATATCTTCAAACAGAAGAACCTTGGAAAACCATCAAAGACGCTCCTGAAAAAACGGCTCAATCACTCTATATTGGGGCTCAAATCGCAGTTGCATTAGCTCAGATGTGCGAACCATTTATGCCGTTTAGTTCGGATAAATTACTAAAAATGTTTGATGTTGAAAAATTACAATGGATTGATTTAGAAAAAGAAACAGAACTTGTATCTGCAGGACATAAGATTAATGAAGCCTCTCTTCTTTTCTCTAAAATAGAAGATGATGTTATTGAGGCTCAAATCCAAAAATTAGAACAAACAAAACAAAACAATAAAAAAACAAATCCAAACGCTAATCCGATGAAAGAACAAATAAACTTTGATGATTTTGCAAAAATAGATTTAAGAATTGCAACGATTTTAGAAGCTGAAAAAGTTGAAAAAGCCGATAAATTATTAAAATTCAAAGTGGATACTGGTGTGGATATCCGCACGGTGGTTTCGGGTATCGCAGAAAGTTTCACCCCAGAAGAATGCATTGGGAAACAAGTAATGATTTTACTTAACCTTGCCCCAAGAAAAATCCGTGGTATAGAATCCCAAGGAATGCTTCTACTTACCACAAAACCAGACGGAAAATTATCTTTCGTAACGCCAGATGACAAAATAGAAAACGGCGTAGAAATAGGTTAATATTATGAAGAGATACTTTTATAGAGTGTCTCTTTATTTTTAGGAAAAGATAAAAAATTCTTACCTTTGGACAAATTCTTAAAAAATGAAAAAAATATTTTTATCATTGTCTATAATGGCTTTTTTAGGAGCGTTTGGGCAAGAAATTACATTAGATAAAATCTATTCTGGACAATATCGTGGGCGAGGGATTTCAGGAATTTCTTCTCTGTCTGATGGCGAACATTATGCAGTGATAGAGGGTAATGCTATTGTGAAATATTCGTATGTAAATACGCGTAAAATGGGTAATATTGTAGATGGTAAATATTATAATTATGAATTTTCTAATGATGAGTCCAAAATATTATTATTGACAGAATCGTTACCGATATATCGTCATTCCTTTTTGGGTAAATATCAAGTAAAGGATTTAAAATCGGGAAGAGAAGTACTTATCAATGGAGGAAAATTGGTACAAGAGCCAAGATTTTCACCTGATGCCTCTAAGGTGGCTTTTGTTGAGGGAAATAATATTTTTTATCAAGATTTAGAAACAGGAAAAATTACTCAGATAACGATCGATGGAGAGAAAAATCATATACTGAATGGTATTTCTGATTGGGTGTATGAGGAAGAATTTGGACACTCTCGACAATACGAATGGACAAAAAATTCTGATGCAATTGTATTTGTGAAATCTGATGAAACCGCTGTGAGGGAGGTTAATTTGCCTATCTATCAAGGAAATCTTTATCCAGAGGAAATGAAATTCAAATATCCGAAGGCAGGGGAGGAGAATTCCAAAGTGTCGGCATTTATGTATCAGTTGTCTAATAAAAAATTGAGTAAAATAGACCTATCTGCATTCAAAGGGTACTATATTATTAATGTGGTACCGACCCAAAAATATGATGAGGTTGTTTTAATAACCTCCGAAAGAAATCAGAATGCAATGGACATTCTTAAAGTGAATACAAAGACAGGAAAAACTACAAAATTATTTACAGAAATGGATGAAAAATGGATTGATACCGATAAAAATATTATTGAATTTTTGGAAGATAATTCATTCATTTGGGCATCAGAGAGAGATGGGTACAGACATTTGTATTGGTATAATGAGAATGGAAAACTCAAAAAACAAATAACAAAAGGTAATTGGGAGGTTGTAGAGTATTATGGTTTTAATCCTAAAACAAAAGAGGTTTTTATCCAAACTACCCAAAATGGAAGTATTAATAAGGTTATTTCAAAAGTTAATATTAATACTGGTAAATCTTTAATTATTTCTGAAAAAGAAGGGAATAATATAGCTAATTTTAGTAAAAATTATCGATATTTTATAGAAACATCATCGGCAGTGGATAAGCCATATACTTATACACTTAAAGATAAAGATGGGATACTGATAAAAGATTTGCAAAATAACAAAGAGCAATATAAGAGATTAGAGAGAGATAATTTTGTGGCAAAGGAATTTTTTACTATTCCAAATGCTGTAGGAGATTCTATGAATGCTTGGATTATCAAACCTAAAAATTTTGATAAGATGAAAAAATATCCTGTTCTGATGTATCAATATTCAGGCCCAGGCTCTCAATCGGTTGAGAATTCTTGGGATAATGGTAATGCTTTGTGGTTTAATATGTTGGCTCAAAAAGGTTATTTGGTGGTATGTGTAGATGGTCGAGGAACAGGATTTAGAGGAGCAAAATATAAAAAGGCAACCTACAAAAATCTTGGTAAATATGAGATTGAAGACCAAATAACCGCTGCAAAATGGCTTGGGAATCAGCCATATGTAGATGCTAATAGGATTGGGATTTTTGGTTGGAGCTTCGGCGGATATATGACGAGTTTGGCTCTCACAAAAGGGGCGGATACTTTTAAATTGGGTATTGCTGTAGCTCCCGTTACCAATTGGCGATATTACGACTCTATCTATACGGAAAGATTTATGGGAACACCGCAAGAAAATCCAAGTGGTTATGATGATAATTCTCCAACGAATTTCGCTCATTTATTAAAGGGAAAACTCTATATAATCCACGGTACAGCAGATGATAATGTTCATTTCCAAAATGCTATGGAATTTTCTGAGGCGTTGATACAGCATAAAAAACAATTTGATTTTATGGCTTATCCTGACAAAAATCATGGAATATACGGAGGAAATACCCGCCAGCATCTATATGAGTTGATGACTAATTATATATTGAAAAATCTATAAAATATAGAAATCGATACATTGCTGTAAGATATTTCAGACAAATTTAAAAATTAATGATATTGATAGATTGTTGATGAGTAATTTATAATCGGCAAAACCAAATGTGCAAAAAATTTCAGGTATGGTTTCCAATTTTTG
>CAKAOY010000134.1 GCA_916710115.1 uncultured Bergeyella sp. | reverse complement strand
ATAAAGTTTCCTCATATTTTTCGTATATTTTAAAAGTTATTGTATCCGTCAAAAGTAAAGCGGTAACCGATATTGAGGAAAAAAGCATTGACCATGTTATTCTGCTCTCGGTAGCGGTGTCCATTCTGCTGAGTTTCCAAAGCGTCTGACAATCCCAAATGATAACGGATACCTATATTCAACTTATTTTCAAATTCATAACCAACCCCCATTCCTAAATGGAAATAGTCTTTCCCTTCCAATGACTGTTTTAAAACATTCTGTACCACAGCATCAGGCTCAAAATAAACCCCCGACCTTCTGGACATCTCTGAGCCGTTGGAACGGTATTCTAAAGCATCTTTATCTAAATTAAAGTTAAAATATGGACCCATTCCTGCATAAAAACCTTCTGTAAAGTAAAACTTTACCATAAACCCTACATTGAGGCTATGATAAGGAAATTTAAGGGTATAGTTTAATCCGTTGGTGTCGGTATATTCAAGTTGTCCAGTCTGGTAGGAATAGTAGAGTTCAGGTTGAAAACTGATTCTCACTTCAGGATGATACCAGTTTAAGAAAGCACCTGCTCCATAGCCAAATTTATAGGGTTCTTTTATGGTATAACCTGCATACATATTATCAGGGATAAGTACCTTTTCAATGTTGGTGATTTTAGAATACATTCCTCCTGCAAATATACCATAAGTAATTCTTCTTTCTAAACGCTGCCCATATGCTGCTGAAGCAGAAATTAACAACAAAAATCCTATTTTTCTCATTTCTTTTTACCAATTATGAAAACTATATCCTACTGAGAGACTTAGATGAGAGCTACGATTAGTATTTTCCAAAAATTGAAAAGAAGTCACTCTATTTCCTATCATATCTCCCACACCATGATAATATCTTAAATCAAAATGGAAATTATCCTCAAGTTCATATCCTAAGGAAAAACTTAAATTAAAATCATCTTTCCCCACAATTCCTTCTCTATAGAACTGACGAAAATTGGTATCATAGAGACCATTACGCTCATTAGAGTTGTAGCTTATTGCATGTGGAGTAAGATTTTTAGAATAGAAGGCTCCTATACCTATATTTAACCCTAAGAAAGGATATACCTTATAAATTCCGCCAAGCATTAAATATGAATACCTAAGCCCTAATTTGTAACTACTACCCGTGGTTTCGTTGTTGTAATTTACTTCTGAACCTGAATAACGAAATAATAGCTCAGGCTGAATAGCAACTCTAGACTCAGGAAATTTATAATTAAAAAAAAGACCGCCTTCAACTCCGAAAACGCCCTTACTTGTAATATCAAACAATTGTCGATTGTTTTCCCTGCCAATAAGCATCTCTGGAAGATTGGTAACACGAGAATGCAGAGCACCAAGTTTCAGACCATAGGTTAAATTATCTAAATACTGACCTTTGGATAGTCCAGAAATTAGCAATAGCATTAAACCTAGTTTCTTCATCTTCTATTAGAATATTTATTTAACAAAATTTTAATATTCACAAATGTATAGACTTTAATATTTCTATGCAATATGATTTTTATCATGGATAGTATTTGTGTTCAGAAGTATAAAGAATAATCAGAATTTAGAATATACATCATTTAAGGGATATTGTAATTTAAAATCTACATATCAAGTATTTAACTTATTTATCTCAAATAATTTATTTTTTAATTAAAATAATTGAAATAAATAACTAATTTATTTGTTATGTTTGGAATTTTTTTTATTTTTGGCAAAACAAGTAATAAATAACTAATATATCTGATAATATATTTGGATTAGATGTTTTATTAAAACAAGAAGAAACGGGCTTAGTGCGCTATAGTAGCCGTATGTATGAAAAAGATTGGGATAGATTAATTAATCTTAGAAGACACAAAGTAGTAGAACTAGGAGACCGTTCTTATAACAACACATCTGCGATAGAAGAAGCAGTAGGAATTTTACAGTCAAAATACGATATTCCTCGTGGCGAAACTCCCACAAAATTGGTTAGTGGTCGTCGTGGAAGCGAGGTAAAACATAAAAGTAAAGATACTTCCATCATGTTGAGTAAAGAAACTGTTGATTACATCAAAGATTTTTTAGCATATAAAGCATTTGTTCAAGGAGATATAGGTTATACACGAATGAAATTTTTTGAAGAAGTAATGAATGTTTTAGAAGAAAAATATAATCTTTCAAAATGAGTTCAGTATATCACAGATATGAAGCTGCAGTGAAGTTATCTAATGGCAGGGTAGTCATATATCATAACATTAATACAGGGCTAAAAAAATTTCATCGATTTTTATGCGAAAAGTTTGAAAGTCCTGATAGGTGGGTTTCATACTCTGTTAGACGAAAGGAGAATAAAGAAATTATTGGAAAATATAAAAACTCTGTTATAGGAAAGGAACAATGGGCTGTCACCATTTTTACTGCCACCATGGATAATGAAAAGAGAACAGGAGTTTTTATTCCAATAATATATGAAAGAAATGGTAACGAGATTACAAGAAATATGTTTGTTGCTAATAAGACAATTATCAAAAGAAACTCCCTACTTATTACAATTCCAGAATGGCTTTTTGATAAGATATTGGTTGAATCCAAGAAAGAATTATCAGCTTATTATGAAAAAGAGAAGCATCAATCTTTCATTTCGGAAATAACATTGAGTGATAAAATGTTTTTTTTAAGAGAGAAAATAATAACAGAGAGTATATCAGGAACGGAACCTGAACAAGATTATCCATAAAAAAACCGCACTAATCAAATAGATTGGCGGTTTAATTAAGATTTCGTAGAAATCATTTTTGCGGTACAAATATATAAAATTTCCATGGAAAAAAGAGAGATTTTAAAAACAAAAATTGAAGAAATTAATTATGATATTATCCAAGAATTTAAGGATAATCCAAATATTCGTACAATCCTTTATACAGAGAGGCTTTATAGTTTCATGAGGAAAAAGGATTTGACTCTTTTACCTACCAAAATAATCAATGTAATTCTTAGTGCGGTCAAAGATGAGCAACAGAAGTATATCAAAGAAACATCTTTACCTGGAATTATTGTAGAAACACCTGTTAAACAAATTACTCTTGAAGATATTTTTCAGGATTGGACTGAAAATACGAGGGCAAGATTCACAGTAAATTTCAAATCAATAAAGCTTGATAAAGACATAAAAAACAGAGAACTTTTCGAGGCTTTTATCTATTTATCAAACCTTAACTGGCAAATTATCAATGATGTAGAAACAGGAGATGTGGAGCTAGTACCTTTCATAGAAGCGGTAAAATGGAATAAAAATAAACAATATATTCAGTTCAATATGCATAAAAAAACAATGGAAAGTTTATTGGATATGAGTAAATTTCTAAAATTAGAAAATGATTTCGTAATGAATTTGAAAAGTGCAAAAACGCTATCTTTCATCTTCTGGTTATCTAAATTCATCCCGTACAATGGAACAACAATAAGTATACAAAAATTTGTAGAAGAAATGAATCTTACTAGCAGTTATCCTTCTAAAATTAATGAATATCTGAAAAGAATTCGTGCAGAAATTAATAGTGGAAATTACTCCTATGGATTTAATTATTCATTTGAAAACAAAAATATAAAGTTCCAATTATATTAAATGAGACAAAAACTATTAATATTCTTCGGAATATTCTTATTATTAGAATTTTATGTTTTTAAGGCAGTAAAAATATACCTAAAAAAAACACTTCATCGGAGGATATATTGGGGAGCTAGTCTTCTTTTGTATATCATTATTGTCTTTTTGGCATTTTCCTCTCGCACAGATTATCCCGACCAAATAAAATTTCAATGGATTATGACGATAGGGTTAGGACTTATCGTTCCTAAATTCTTCATTGCCTTATTTCTACTTATAGATGATATTTTTAGGGTTGGACA
>CAKAOY010000133.1 GCA_916710115.1 uncultured Bergeyella sp. | reverse complement strand
TAAAAATAAAGATGAAAAGAAAATTAGTTGTATTATTCCTAGTAGGATTGGGGAGTATTGTTGTGGCTCAAAAGTCTAAGAAGGCAAAATTTATAAAAAATAAGTCAAGAAATATTCAATCGGTGACGAATTATAATACTCACACTTCTGAGTATAAAAATTTGGTGAATAAGAATATAAGTGCAATAAATCATATGTTTGATAATGAGACTAATAAAAATAAAATATATGTAAGTGTGAATAATGTCTCTCAATGTGATATAGTAGTGGAATTTAAGGGAAAAGGTAGTCATTCGTTGTCAGTATCCCCAAAAAGTAGAAATTTTATAATGTTAGAAAAAGGTAGTTATACCATCTCTTCTGATGTTTGTGGTGCAGAATATTCATCTATGAAAACTTTGGTTAAGGATATGGAAATTAGTCTTACAGATTGATTTAATATGAATAGTAAATAAAAAAAGGAGAAATTTTTCTCCTTTTTTTATTTACTGATTACTCTCACTAATGATTTTATGTGGGTAAGTTTTTCCATTAGTTCCTCTCTTGTGTCAGCTAATACATTGATATGTCCCATTTTTCTACCTGGTTTAGTATCTGTTTTCCCATATAGATGGACATAGGTTTTTGGGAGTTTTAATACTTCTTCTAACCCTTCGTAAGTTACTTTTCCCGAAAAGCCATCTTCACCAACGAGGTTGAGCATTCCTGAAAAACCACAAGCCTCAGTATCTGCCAAAGGTAGATTTTTTAGAGTTCTGTAAAATTGCTCAAATTGAGAGTTGCTATTGCCCTCTTGGCTTTGGTGTCCCGAATTATGCAATCGTGGAGCGGTTTCATTTACCCATACTTTTCCTTTTTTGTCTAAAAAAAGTTCTATTGCAAATAGGCCAGCTCCTTTTACATTATTGATAAATTGCTCTGTGATAGTTTTTATTTGATTTTCTGTTTCGGAGGAAATGTTAGCAGGACAAATATTGAAGTCTAATAAGTTTAGTTTTGGGTCTGCAACCATTTCGGTAACGGGGAAAGTTTTGATTTCGCCATTTTCATTTTTAGCAACGATTACCGAAAGTTCTTTGTCTATATCTACTAAATCTTCCACGACAGAGGGATTTGTCCAAAAATTAGCATAGTCATTTTCAGATTTTATAACTTGTACTCCTTTTCCATCATATCCTCCAGTATTCATCTTTTGTACGAATGGGATAGGGAATTTTTCTACTTCGGTAGCCTCCCATACTGCTGTGAAGTCAGGACTTGGGATGTTATTTTGGGCATAAAATTCCTTTTGTAGGATTTTTTGTTGGATAATTTTAATGATACTTGGACTTGGGATAACCTTTACACCACGATTTTCTAATTCCTCTAATGCCTCTACATTGATATGTTCAATTTCGATGGTTACCACATCTTTGTCTATACCGAATTGGAGGACATCATCATAATTATTAAAGTCTCCTTTGGTGAAATGCGAGATATTGGCGCAAGAGCAGTTTGCATTTGGGTCTAATACAAAGAACTCGTCGTCGTATTTTAGGGCTTCTTGGATAAACATTCTTCCGAGTTGCCCACCTCCTAAAATTCCGATTTTCATATTATAAATTTGTTTTATTGATTTAAATAATTTTATAGGTTGTCCCTTCTCTTCCGTCTTTTAGCTCAATTCCTTGTTCCAAAAGTCGGTCTCTAATTTGGTCAGAAAGTTCAAAATTTTTGACTTTTCGTGCCTGGTTTCTCAAATCTATTAGTACTTGCAAGGCAGAGTCTAACTTAGAGTGGTTATTTTCACTAATATTTTTCAGACCTAAAACATCAAATACGAGTGTATTAATCAATGTTTTTAATTCCATTAAATCCTTTTTGGAAATTATTTCGTTGCCTTCTTTTAGTTTGAAGATGAAATTAGTAGCATCAAATAAATGGGCAATCAGAATGGGTGAGTTGAAATCGTCAGTGAGAGCATTGTAGCAGTTTGCTTTAAATT
This sequence comes from uncultured Bergeyella sp., assembly GCA_916710115.1. Classification (GTDB taxonomy): domain Bacteria; phylum Bacteroidota; class Bacteroidia; order Flavobacteriales; family Weeksellaceae; genus Bergeyella_A. Next base: position 1,944 of record CAKAOY010000133.1, on the reverse strand, counting down.
CCTCTACTTGGAATTGACTATTTACTTCGGTATTTTCAGTCTCAAAATCATTGATGATTTTCACGGCTTCCATCAATCTATTGAACCCTTTTTCACTTGCCAAAAGAGCATTATTAGATAAATCCACCACACTTCTGTAATGTGCTTGGAGGAAGAAAAATCGTATCACCGAAGGTGAAAATCCCTTTTCAAAGAAGGAGTTATCCCCAGTGATGAGTTCCATTGGTAGGATGGTGTTTCCTGTGGATTTAGACATTTTCTGCCCATTCATAGTGAGCATATTTGCGTGCATCCAGTATCGTACAGGAGCTATACCATTACAAGCTTTTCCTTGTGCAATTTCGCATTCGTGGTGAGGGAATTTAAGGTCCATACCACCTCCGTGAATATCAAATTGGTCGCCTAAATATTTGGTACTCATAGCAGTACATTCCAAGTGCCAACCAGGGAATCCATCACCCCAAGGAGATGCCCATCTCATAATATGAGCGGGAGACGCTTTTTTCCAGAGTGCGAAATCTTGCGGGTTTTTCTTTTCTCCTTGCCCGTCTAAGTCACGAGTATTGGCAAATAATTCCTCTATATTTCTTTTGGAAAGTTCGCCATAATTAAGTCCTCGGCGGTTGTATTCTAACACATCAAAATATACGGAACCATTACTTTCGTAGGCAAATCCCTCGGTGATGAGCTTTTCGGTGAGTTTTATCTGTTCTAAGATATGTCCAGTGGCCGTAGGCTCAATATTTGGTGGGAGATTGTTAAACAAATTCAAAACATCGTGGAAATTGATAGTATATTTTTGTACGATTTCCATCGGTTCCAACTTTTCTAATCGGGATTGTTTTACGAATCGGTCGTTATTAACATCGCCATCGTCGGTGAGGTGTCCTGCATCAGTAATATTACGAACATATCGAACTTTGTATCCCAAAAATTGGAGGGTTCTGTATATGAAATCAAAAGACATAAAAGTCCGTACATTTCCCATATGCACATTGCTATATACCGTAGGGCCACATACATACATACCTACATTTCCTTCTAAAATTGGTATGAAAATTTCTTTCTCTCCACTTAGAGAGTTGTATATTTTTAGTTGTTTTTTCATTTGAATAATTATCATTAATATTATTAAGATAAAAATATTTTTACATATTTATTAGCCTCCGATGGATTTTATTCCTACATAGTGAAGGAATTCTTGTCTTGTAATAGGATTAGTACGGAATAGCCCACTTAGTTCTGCAGTGATGGTAGAGCTTTGAGTGTCTTTTATTCCTCTACAATTCACACAGAGGTGTTTTGCATCTATTATACACGCTACATCAGTTGTTCCCAATGCTTCTTTTAAAGCATCGGTTACTTGCATAGTGAGGCGTTCTTGTACTTGTGGTCTTTTGGCGTAGTAATCTACGATTCTATTTATTTTTGATAATCCAATGACTTCACCGTTGGAGATATAGGCAATATGAGCCTTACCAATGATGGGCAAGAAGTGATGCTCGCAGAAGGAATATACAGTGATATCCTTTTCTACAAGCATTTGGCGGTATTTGTATTTGTTAGAAAATGTGGAAATAGAAGGTTTATTCTCAGGAAGTAGTCCGCCAAAAATTTCATTTACATACATTTTAGCAACTCTTTTTGGAGAATCTTTTAGGGAGTCGTCTGTCATATCCATACCTAAGGTATGCATTATTTCGCCAAAAAGTGTTTCTATTTTTTCAATCTTTTCACTTGGGGATAGTTCAAAGGCATCAAGTCTTAATGGAGTATGCTCTTTCCCTGTGAAAATATCATCATCGTCGTCTGTATTGAACATTTTTAATATAATTTGGGCAAATATAAGGATTTTTCCCTTTTGTTTAAGGATAATATTATTAAAAAAGGCGATACACTTTGGTATAAAGGGTATCGCCTTTTTTTTGAAATTATAATAAATTA
>CAKAOY010000132.1 GCA_916710115.1 uncultured Bergeyella sp. | reverse complement strand
CTTCGCTAGTTCTTCTACTGTTCCATCTTCCGAGATAAGTTTATGATAACCGACCAAATGGTTAGAAGATATTGCCAGTGGTAAGATGAAAGCCGATTTGCCTCTCAAAATGGTAGATTTAGATGGTGATGGGAATCCAGATGAACCTTTACCTTTTTTAAAAAAAGGAAGCCGAAAAACCTACAAAAACCATTGGTAAAATCTATTTGCTATGGCAACACTAAAAGAATTACAGAAATTATTAGACAAAGCAGCGGAAGAAATCCCCGAACAAACTATGAAAATTGTAGAAGTGGTAGGCTTAAATTTCATTAAAAAGAACTTTGAAGATGAAGGTTTTAATGATAATGGTCTCACCAAATGGGCAGAGCGAAAAACCACCGATAGAGAAGGGAGAGACCTCACTCGCTATAAAAGAACTACAAAGAGAGGCAGTGCAGGGTCGCTTACTAAGTTTGGAAGAGAAAACATCGGCAGAGCGATTCTCACAGGGCATAATACAGGAGGCGATAAACTCCGAAATTCCTTCAAGGCTCGTAGAGAAAAATTAAAGGTCTTTTTCTACACCTATAAAGATTATGCCCAGTATCACAATGAGGGAAAAGGAAGTCTCCCCAAAAGACAATTCATTGGGAAATCTGCCGATTTAGAAAGAAAAATAGAAAATAAACTCAAAAAAACATTAGATAAACTTTTGAAGCCTTAAAAAGCTTTTTAACATCTATTTAATCACAAAAAATGGAAATTACAGGAAACTTACTTAAAAATAAAATCAATCTAAAAGAGGGCGATAAACACGATGTGAATAAAGTAACCCGCTTTATGCTGGATTTAGTGCGACAACAAAAACGCATTTGGAGAAAGGAAATAGGCGATTGGCAAAGAGCAAGGATAATTCGCCATAGTCGTGAAAATCCTCAAAATTTCCTTTTGCAAGAAGTCTATGAAGACACCATGATGGACGGACAACTCACCGGCATTACTGAAAATAGAACCTTCCGAACCACCAATAAAGACTTTATTTTTCAAGATGAAAATGAAATCAAAAACGATGAATGCACTCGTTTTATCAAGGAAAAAACATGGTTTGAGAATTTTATCAAATTCGCTCACGAGAGTGCCTATTATGGAACTCAGGTGATTTGGCTTAAAGAAATTGAAAATGGAGAAATCAAATCCGTAGAACTCATTGAGCGGGGGCATGTTATCCCAGAGAGAAAACTTATTATTCCCGATATAGGTCTAAATAATGGGCTAAAATATACTGATTATCCGGACTTTCTTATTGAAACCCAACTTTATTCTCCCACAGGTTTATTGGAGAAAGCAACCCCTTACACCATTCTAAAACGCCATTCATGGGGCAGTTGGGATGAGTTTGAAGAACTTTTCGGAGTGCCGATTCGTATTGCTAAAATCGCTTCTCAATCCGAGCAAGTCAAAAACGAAGTGGCAGGTTGGTTAGAAGAAATGGGTTCTGCCGCTTATGGAGTGTTCCCACTCGGCACCGAAGTAGATATTAAAGAAAACTCTAAAAGTGATGCCTTTAATGTCTTTTATCAAAAGATTAAAGCCATGAGAGAAGAACTCTCTATGCTGGTGCTTCATCAGACCATGACCACTGAAAATGGCGGAAGTAAGGCACAGGGACAAGTCCATGAAAACACCCTTAACGAACTGGTATATTCCGATGAAAAACGAATTTTGTCTATTCTCAACGATAAGCTCGTTCCTGCTATGAGAAATATCGGTTATCGCATTCCCGAAGGGTTCAAAATATCTGTGTCTAAATCCAAAGACCCTTTGGAGCAAATTAAAATAGACCGAGACTTTTTAAGCAGTGGATACATCCTGAAAAAAGACTATATAGAGGCTCTTTATGGAACTGAAATTGAACAAATGCCCTTTCAGAATCAGGAGGCAAAAACTGAAAACCCAAAAACGAAAAACTCAAAAAAGCCCTAAGCCTACTCAAACTCCATTATCGCACTAAATGCTGTGGAGCTTCGCCTATTAGCCTTACAGTGGATTTTAATTTGAGTAGGCTCATTGAGATGTATTTGCGTGGATTATTTGAAGAAAAAAAGGTCTCGCAGGAGCATAGGGAAGAACTTTGGAGGTATTATTATGATAAACTCTCCAAAGGTGTAGATGAAGGATTTTCACCTCAATCTTCTCTCTATGATAAAGATTTAGCAGATGCTCTTAAACTCAGCATTGCCGAGTTTTCAGCATTCAAAGAAACTTCATTTAGAAAAACCATAGAAACCCTTTTGGTAGATGAAAACGGCAGTTTAAGGTCTTGGAGTGAGTTCAAAAAAGAAGTTTACAAAATCTCTAATGATTACAATCATCGTTGGCTGGAAACCGAATATCATCAAACCATTGCTAATGCGCAAATGGCAGAAAAATGGAAAGGCTTTGAGGCTAATGCAGACTTATTCCCTAACCTAAAATTAGTCAGCGTAAAAGATGGTAGAGTGCGTCCAGAGCACCAAGTGTTAGATGGAACGATTAGACCTCTAAACGACCCTTTTTGGAAAACCCACACTCCACCTCTAGACTGGGGGTGCAGATGTGATATTATACAAACCGATGAACCTCCCACCGAAATTAAAGGAGGACTACAACTCAAAATAGAGTTTGAAAATAATCCCGCTATCTCTGGGAAAATATTCAGAGGCTCAGTGTATATGACCTCTGGCGGACTAAACCCAGAAATGATAGAAAAAATAGGGAATTGGGGAGCAAGAATGTATAAAAAGGTAGAACGATATACTTCTAATTATGCTTCTTACTTAAAATATAAGAAAAACACCAATTATTTTGATGTTAGTTTTGATAAGAAAACAGGCGGAATGAAAGCTATTCATAAAGACCATAATTTTGATAAAAAGACAGGAATATTTGAAAAAGAAATCTTGGAACTATTTTATAAAAAAGGAACTAAAATTATTCTATCAGATGAAAATCCTAAAATTGCAGGTAAAAAAGTAGATGGATTTTTGAATGGTAAAAGTTTTGATATAAGTTCTGTTTCTGGGACAGGTGGAAATGCAATAAAAAGAGCTTTGAACCATAGTAGAGAAAAGAAAGCTCAAATAGCAATTTTACATTTTCCCAATAAAGAAGACTTTACAAAAGATAGATTAAAAGAAGGTGTTAGAAAATATACAGGACAAACAGATTATCGTTTTGATAAAATAATTTATGTTGTAGATAATATCGTTTATTACTACTAAAAAAAATAAAACAGCCCAATCTTAAAGGCTGTTTTGGCACAATGGGTGGGTTTATCCCTGCCCTTTGTTTTTTTATATATCAAACTATATATCAATATTATTGTACAAATATACAACTTAATTTTTATTCTGCAAATAATTTCCTACAAAATGATATTTATTAGGCTTTTCTCCGTAGATTCCATAGCCTTTAAGAATACAATAGGGATTAATTTATTACTTGTAATCAACTAATCCCTAAGGGTCGCACGCCAGAAGTATGGCAGCACTGCAAATATACAATATAACTTTTATTCTGCAAATAAATTTTCTACAAAATGATATTTATTAGGCTTTTCTCCATATATTCCATAGCCTTTAAGAATTGCAGAAACCGTGGCAGGAGCAATAGGAGGAACCTGCCGTGCCGTTTCCTCTAAAAGCGCAGAAAGTCTCCATTGGGGGTGTTTTCTCTCCAATGCAGAAAAAATCTCTCTTACTTTATTGTTTCTCAATCTTACACGCTCTTTTCTACTCATACGGCAAAATTATAGACTATTATTTAATTTTGCAAGGCGATTTTTATTTAATTCAATCTATCGCCAAAAAAAATGGCTTCTACCTCCTCCAAGTCGTCCAAAAATCTCGGACTCTAAATTCTAATACTATCTTCATTCTGATATTTTTTCCAAATACAAAAAACCGCCCACATTTTGCGGACGGCATTCAAATAATAATTTAATAAAATAAAAAAGATGTTTCTTTAACCCAACCTTAAAAGTC
>CAKAOY010000131.1 GCA_916710115.1 uncultured Bergeyella sp. | reverse complement strand
AGACTAGTAGTAGGGTTGATATTCTGTGGTATATCTGTATTACTGGCAGTTTCTTTTTTTTCGTATCTAATGAATTGGGAGTCCGACCAGAGCCAAGCAAGTATTTGGGATAAGTCGGTAGAATCTTCTAACTTATTTGGTAAGTTTGGTGATTGGTTGGGGAATTTTTTTATATTTGAAAATATAGGAATATCGGCTTTTGCAGTAGCTTTTCTTTTTATGGTATGGGGAAGTTTATTGCTTAAAATCAAGTATTTTAATTTTTGGAAAACCTTAGGGCATTCGTTATTTTTCATCTGTTGGCTTCCTGTGTTTTTGGGTGGATTTACTCGAAATGGAAATAGCGTGATGAGTGGAGTCTATGGGCACGAGATTTGTGAGTATTTGGTGTCATTTATTGGTATTTTTGGACTTTGGGTTGTCATCATTACGAGTTTTACCATTTATTACGCTCTAGAATTTAAGGGGAAAATAAACTTATATCAGGAGAAAATAACGGATATAAAAGACGAATTATCATCTATATTACCAAAAAAACAATTAGAGGAAGAGGAAAATTCTCAAAATGATTCAAAAAATATTATTGTTAAAGAGAATTTTGATAATAAAGGTGTTAATAAAAATATAGCATCTGATAATGAACCCCAAAAAGAGCCTACAAAATCCAAAGTAGAAACACCTGTTGAGATAGAAATAGAGGTGAATAATACCTTCCCTAAACCACCTAAAAAAACTGAAAAAGAACTTGATAATGCAATTGATTTTGAAGTAATAGAACCAGAAAAATCTGAAAATATATCTCCGACAATCATTGATGAAATAGATAAAAAATCTAATGATTTGGTAGAGGAATTTGGTTTGTATGACCATAAATTAGACTTAGGCTCTTATCAAATGCCTACGATAGACCTTTTAAAAGATTATGGAAATAGTGAAGAAATTTCCATTAATCGTGAGGAATTAGAGGAAAATAAGAGTAAAATCGTAACTGTATTGAATAATTTTAATGTGGGAATAGCCAATATCAAGGCAACAATAGGCCCAACCGTTACTCTTTACGAAATAGTACCAGAAACGGGGGTTAGAATTTCTCAAATAAAAAGATTACAAGATGATATTGCTCTAAGTCTTTCTGCATTGGGTATCAGGATTATAGCTCCTATGCCAGGTAAAGGAACAGTGGGAATTGAAGTTCCAAGAAAGAAAACCTCAATGGTCTCAATAAGGTCTGTAATTGGTTCGAAAAAGTTTGAAGAATCGGATATGGATTTGCCAATCGTTTTTGGGAGAACTATTTCTAATGAAATATTTATGGCTGACCTTACCAAAATGCCTCATTTATTAATGGCAGGTGCCACGGGGCAAGGTAAGTCTGTCGGAATTAATGCAATATTAACTTCGTTGTTGTATAAAAAACATCCAAGTGAGTTAAAATTCGTAATGGTAGATCCCAAAAAAGTGGAATTATCCCTTTATTCTAAAATTGAGAGACATTATTTAGCAAAACTTCCTGATTCCGAAGATGCTATTATTACCGATAATAATAAGGTAATTAATACTCTAAATTCTCTCTGTATAGAGATGGATGCAAGATACGAGCTCCTCAAAAATGCTTATTGCAAAAACATTAAAGAATATAATAAAAAATTTGCAGAGAGAAAATTAAATCCAGAGAATGGACATCGATATTTACCGTACATAGTCTTAGTAGTGGATGAATTTGCAGATTTGATAATGACGGCAGGCAAGGAAGTAGAACATCCAATCGCTCGTTTAGCACAATTAGCAAGAGCGGTAGGTATTCACTTAATTGTGGCCACACAGCGTCCTTCGGTGAATGTTATTACGGGGATGATTAAGGCAAATTTCCCAGCAAGAGCTGCTTTCCGTGTGATGACAGGGGTAGATTCTAAAACGATTTTAGATACTTCAGGAGCGGAGCAATTGGTAGGAAAAGGAGATATGCTTTACCTCAATGGTAATGAAATTCTCAGATTGCAGTGTGCCTTTGTAGATACCCCAGAGGTGGAGCGAATAGCTGATTTTATTGGTGAGCAAAGAGGATATTCTTCCGCATATTTATTACCAGAATATGATTCAGGGGAGAGTGGTGCAGCGACATCTTTTGATGCAAGTGATAGAGATGCAATGTTCGAAGAGGCTGCTCGTATTGTGGTAACTTCCCAGCAGGGCTCTACATCAATGTTACAACGACAACTAAAGTTAGGGTATAACAGAGCAGGTAGGATTATGGACCAATTGGAGGCTGCGGGTATTGTGGGAGCATTTAATGGAGCCAAAGCAAGAGAAGTACTCATCTCGGATTTGAACTATTTAGAACAATATTTAGCAGATTTGAAAAAAGGATAATTAAAAATAAAGTCAGCAAAGAATGGATATCTCCACGAATTCTATTTTTGAATTACTTGAAAATACGAATAGAAGCGTTTTTCTCACAGGAAAGGCAGGTACAGGAAAAACCACACATTTCTTAATGATTTTACAAAGAGAACTAGTAAAAAATATATAGTAGTAGCTCCTACGGGTATTGCAGCCATCAATGCAAATGGAGTAACTATTCATTCTATGTTTGGGCTTCCTCTGAGGACTTTCGTGCCTACTACCGAGCGAGTAGATGCAAATTTAGCCAATAATATTCCTGATTTTAGGAAACATATGAAATTCCGCTCAGAGAAGATAAAACTCCTGCGAGAAATAGACATTGTGATTATTGATGAGGTTTCTATGCTTCGTGCCGATGTTTTAGATATGGTGGATATGGTACTTCGTAATGTTAGGAGAAATGAGAAACCTTTTGGTGGTGTTCAGATGCTTTTTATTGGAGATTTGTATCAGTTGCCACCCGTTGTTAGAGAGGAATCTATATTAAATAAATACTATCCATCAATATTCTTTTTTAATAGTATTGCCATAAAAAAAATATCCCTTATCAGTGTTGAACTTACCAAAGTTCATCGCCAAAAAGATGAGAAATTTCTTAAAATTCTTGATGATATTCGGGAAGGAAATCATTATAAAATAGATTTTGACGAACTTAATAGACGCTATCAGCCAGACTTTAATCCTAAGGATAAATCGTATGTATATCTCACTTCTCACAATAATATTGCACAAGAAATTAATCATCAAAAATTAGATGAATTAAAGGGAGAATCTTATACTTACAGAGCGTTAATTAAAGGAAATTTTCCAGAAAATCAGTATCCAAATGATGAAAAAATAGAATTAAAAGTAGGAACCCAAATAATGTTTATCCGTAATGATGCTAGTTCCGAGAGACGATATTATAATGGGAAATTGGCAAAGGTTACGAAACTTTCCGAACGAGGAATTTGGGTGCAGATAGAGGGAGAAAATAAAGATTATCAACTGAAATTAGAGACTTGGGAACACAAGAAATATAGTCTTGATGATGACAAAAATGTGGTGGAAAAGGTGCTCGGAAGCTTTACTCAGTATCCTATTTGTTTGGCATGGGCAGTTACTATCCACAAGTCACAGGGACTTACTTTTGATAGATTGATAATAGACGCGGGGAAATCTTTCACTACGGGACAGGTCTATGTGGCATTGTCTCGTTGCCGAACTTTGGAAGGGATAGTTTTAAAGTCTCGTATTAACCCAAGCGTGATTTTTCCAAATTATCAAGTAGATGATTTTCAGTGTAATACTAATATTGATAATCAACAAATGAGTGAGATTTTAGAAGCTGAGAAGTATGATTATGCCATAAAAAAAGTATTGTCAAGATTGTATCCACTTTGGATTTCTGAGTCTTTGGAGAATTGGTATTCTCAAGCCATTTCTATAAGTGAGTTGAATATTTTGGAAGTAAAAATGATGTATAATTTGACCTCACAAAGTATTAAAGAACTTATAAAAATTTACAATAAATTAGAAAATTTTATTATTCAAAAAAATCAGAAATTGACTCGTGGAGAAGTATCTTGGAAGGAAATAGAAACCAAACTAAAGGGAGCTGTGAATTTTTTTTATAAGGAAATA
>CAKAOY010000130.1 GCA_916710115.1 uncultured Bergeyella sp. | reverse complement strand
TTATTTCCCAACTTATTATTTTCTTGTAATATTCTGCCCAATCATGATAAGTATTAAGATAAGAAAGCTCCATAGACAACTTACGAAACTCTTGTTGATAACTAAATATTGTGGTCTGTTCCACAAGATTATCCTCTTGAAGATTCTTCTTCAAAGATAACAAAATCTGGTTCGGGTTAATGGGTTTTAGGATATAATCTGCAATCTGAGAACCTATCGCCTGCTCCATAATATGCTCTTCTTCTGATTTAGTAACCATCACTATTTTCATTAAAAAATCTTTCTCTTTGAGCATTGGTATAGCGTCTATCCCTGAAATACCAGGCATATTCTCATCCAACAAAACTAGTTGAAATTTAGTCTTGTCAAGTATCTCCAAAGCCTCATTAACATTATTAATTGGGGTTACTTGATAACCTTTATTCTCCAAAAAAATAATATGTGGGCGAAGTAAATCTACTTCATCATCAATCCAAAGTATTTTTGCCATCATAATAATAGTAAAAAAAATTACTTTTCGTCTACCTCTTGTTATTTATATTTAAAGACTTTATACACCTTTTTATAAAATCTTTTTCCTCTTTTTTTTAATGATACTTCAACGAAGTTTCAGGAGTGATATTTAATAATGTCTCATATATTAATTGGATTACATTGGCAACATCTTCCTTTGCAACCATCTCTACTGTGGTATGCATATATCTCAGTGGCAATGAAATTAATGCACTTGGTACCCCACCATTAGAATGTGCAAAAGCATCGGTATCCGTCCCTGTCGCTCTACTAGCTGCAGCTCGTTGGAATGGGATATTTTTATCTTTCGCCGTATCGATGATAATTTCTCTCACTTTATGATGCACACTCGGAGCAAAAAATATCACAGGTCCTTTACCACATTTTTGGTCACCTTCCTTCTTCTTTTCTATCATTGGTGTAGTCGTATCGTGGGTAACATCCGTAATGATAGCAATATTCGGTTTTATCGTATCGGCAATCATTGTTGCACCATACAATCCAACCTCCTCTTGTACAGAGTTTGTAATATACAACCCAAAAGGAAGACTTTTTTTATTCTCCTTCAAAAGGCGAGCCACCTCAGCAATCATAAAACCACCGATTCTATTATCTAATGCTCTACAAACAAAGTACTTATCATTCATCTCAAAAAACTCATCTGGATAAGTAATAATACATCCTACATAAATACCTAGCTCCTCTACCTCCTTTTTAGAAGTTGCTCCACAATCAATAAAAATATTGTCAAGTTTGGGAGTTACCTCATCGGCACCTACTCTGGTATGTATTGCAGGCCATCCAAAAACACCTTTTACGATACCTTTTTCTCCGTGAATATTCACCACTTTAGACGGGGCTATCATTTGGTCGGAGCCACCATTTCTTATCACATAGATAAGTCCATCATCGGTAATATAATTAACATACCAAGAAATCTCATCTGCATGAGCTTCTATAACGACCTTAAATTCTGCCTCTGGATTAATAATGCCATAGCAAGTTCCATAATTATCTACTTCTATTTTATCCACATAAGGACGGATGTAGTCCATCCATTTTTTTTGTCCCTCGTGTTCATAGCCTGTAGGCGACGCAGTATTGAGATATTGTTCTAAAAAATTGATTGATTTTTCGTTAAATTCCATTCTACTAAAAATAATTAATTATACCATTAAGAATATTTCTGATTAAAATATTTCTCTTCCTGAAAAATGAAAACGAGCCTCTATAAGAGCATTATCATCAGAATCCGACCCATGTACCGCATTCTCTCCGATACTTCTCGCATATAATTTTCGGATTGTTCCCTCCTCTGCCTCGGCTGGATTTGTAGAACCTATCAATTTTCGGAAATCCTCCACTGCATTTTCTTTTTCTAAAACAGCAGCTACAATCGGTCCTCTACTCATAAACTCCACTAAATCTCCATAAAAAGGTCTTTCAGAATGTACCGCATAAAATTTTTTAGCATCATCAATAGTTAATTGTGTAAGTTTCAAAGCTTTTATTTTAAATCCTGCTTCAGATATTTTCCCTAAAATAGCCCCTATATGCCCATCTTCTACAGCATCTGGCTTAATCATTGTTGCACAAATATAATTTTTTTTTTACATCTGCAAAACAAAATCCGATACACCTATATATTAGGTGTTAGGGTTTTATCAATTAGATTCTCATGTTTAATTTGAGTTTTCATGGTTATTAGTTTTTACCCAGCTTCGGCTGGGTTTTTTATTTCATGTTTTATGTTAAATTAATTTATGGCTATCAAAATGTATTTCAATTTTTTTTTATTATTAATCACTTCTTCCTTCATTTTTGGACAAAATTTAAAAGAACAAATTCAACATAAAATAGACGATTTACTCAGTTCTCCTGATGCTATTTCCGCAAATTTAAGCATATATATTTCTGATGAAAATGGTAATTTAATATTTGATTATCAGGGAAATAAAGGCTTGACATCTGCTTCTACTCAAAAAATATTTTCAGCTGGTATGGCTCTAGCAGAACTTGGAAAAGACTACCAATATACCACTTCGGGAACTTTCTCTGGAAATATTGAAAACGATACTCTATCGGGGGACATTTTCATCTATTCCAATGGTGACCCAACCTTGGGAAGTTGGAGATACGAAGGATTCCAACCACAAGATTTTAAGAAAAAACTCATCCAATCCATCACCGAAAAAAAAATAAAACATATCTCTGGAGATATTATCCTTGATGATACTTATTTTGACCTACAACATATCCCGAATGGTTGGGCTTGGGAAGATTTAGGAAGTTACTACGGAGCTGGTGTTTGGGGGATTAACTGGCGAGAAAATCAATTTGACATCAGTATCAAAAACTCTGAAATACAAAAAGTTAATATCCCACTACAACTACAATGGATATCTAATCTGAAAACAAACGAAACTACTGACGAGAGTATTATCTACTCTTCACCCTACTCTAATTTTGCCTATATCAGTGGAAAAATACCTAATAAATTAATTAAAACTTCAGGAGCAAATCCCAACCCTCCGCAAACTTTGGGAGAGGAAATTAAAGCTTGGCTGAAAGAGAATAATATTTCTTTAGGAGGGAATATTTTATCAAACAATTATCTTATTATCAAAGGATTACCTATAAAAAATTATCAAAAAGAGAATTTATTATTCACCTATAAATCCCCTACTTTGGACAAAATTATTTATTGGTTTATGAAAAAATCCATTAACCTCTATGGGGAGACGCTCATTAGGACGATTGCTAAGGAAAAAACAGGTGATGGAAGTTTTGTATCAGCTGTAGAATACCTCAAAAATTTTTGGAAAAGTAAGGGTATCTCACCACAATCGATTAATTTTCGAGATGGAAGCGGACTTTCGGTAAAAAATTATATTTCTGCGAAGGCCGAAGTTCAAGCTCTCCTATGGATAAAACAACAAGATTGGGCCAAATATTTCATTGATAGCCTTCCTATCCAAAAAAATGGTATGAAAATGAAAAGCGGAACAATGTCTCAAATAAAATCTTTTGCTGGATATCATAATGGATATGTTTTTGCCGTTATTATCAATAATTATCAAGGAAAAAATATCAGTGATGAACTTTTTAAAATCTTATCTCCATTAAATAATTAGCAATGTTAAAACGATTTTACCCCATTAACCCTTGGTTTATTTATATATTTTTTACGACTATCGTTACTTTTTTAGTAATTCACTCTGTTTTTCTCATCAAGGATTTAAGGATTCGAGAAGCCTCTCGCATACAAATTTTTGCCAAAGCAATGCAACACTTACAAGACAATCCTACAAATATTTCACCTGAAACGCAAGATTTAATTTTATCAATTTTAGAAGAAAACAACCAGTTACCTGTAATTATCACTAATGAAAAAAAACAACCAATTTTGGAGACCGGCACCTACCGAAATATCCCTAATGATATACTGAAAAATCCTACTGAATTAAGGAATTATATACAAGAAATGTCTGCTCAATATAAACCTTTCGTGATAAAATTAGCCAATAATCATAAACAATTGGTATTCTATGATAATTCCAGACTATTAAACAATCTACAATATTAT
>CAKAOY010000129.1 GCA_916710115.1 uncultured Bergeyella sp. | reverse complement strand
ATACCCCCAATCAACAATTACTTTTTTTTCTTCGGCATTGGGATTAATGAGAAATGCAGGCCCGTGGTCTCGGCACCAAGCATCGTTCGTTGGATGGATAAAGAACTCTACATTCTCTAACTTTGCACCTGCTTGCATTATACAGTCCATCGCAAATTTTCGCATTTCCTCATCTACTACATTTATCCTCACGAACTCAGACTCAGAAAGAACCTTAACAAACTCGCTATAATAAGGGTATATTTCCTCTAATTTATCTGGCCAAGATTCCTCTTTATGAGGCCAACTAAGCCAAGTTGCCTCGTGTTCTTCCCACTCCGCTGGGAAACGATACCCTTGTGATTTTGGTGTTTTATGTAAATCTAACGACATTTTGTATTTAATACTACTATTTAAAAATTTTTCTTTTTAATCAAATCAATGGATTTTTACCTTAATCTTCATCTAAAAATCTCTTTGTAATAGGCTGATACGAGTCTATTCTTCTATCTCTTAGGAAAGGCCAATGTTTCCTCATATAGTCTGTTTGCCCAAATTCTACTTCGGTTACTACGGATTCCTCTTGGTCGTGGGAGGCGAGGTATAGCAATTTTCCTTGTGCATTTGTTACAAAACTTCCACCCCAGAATTTCATTGCTCCATCTTGTTCAAATCCTACTCTATTCACAGACACTACAGGAAGTCCATTTGCTACGGAATGGGAGCGTTGTATAATCTGCCAAGCATTATATTGGTCTTTATTTGTCTCCTCGTCTTGATCGGTAGCCCACCCAATCGCTGTAGGATAAAAAAGTATATCCGCCCCCATCAGAGCTGTAATTCTTGATGCCTCGGGATACCATTGGTCCCAACAAATAAGCACACCTACTTTTCCGAATTGAGTTTTAAAAATCTTATACCCCAAATCCCCTGGTGTGAAATAGAATTTTTCGTAATATGCAGGGTCATCAGGGATATGCATTTTTCTATATTTTCCTAAATAAGTACCATCAGCATCCAAAACTGCTGTGGTATTATGATACAAACCTTCTGCTCTCTTCTCAAAAAGTGATGCAATAATCACCACGCCAAGTTCCTTTGCCACTGCCGAAAGTGCATCCGTAGATGGGCCAGGAATGGACTCCGCAAGGTCAAAATTATCGTAATCCTCTATATCACAGAAATATAATGAGGTAAATAACTCTTGCAGACAGACGATATTAGCTCCCTTAGCCGCTACTTCTCTTATATTTTTTATTGCTTTTTCTAAATTTTGTTGCTTATCCGCTACACAACTCATTTGGATTGTGCCTATTTTTACTTTTGACATTTTATTTAATTTTAATTTGGATTGCAAAAATACGAATTTATTTTTTTACTCATCAATGAAAAAGAGATACCCACTAGGAATACCTCTTTTATTATTTATCTAGCTATCCGCTCAATTTTCTTGAAACACAAAACTTCTTGATCCAAAAGTGGTGTAGATTCTACTATAACATTATGCGGAGCCACTCCCCATGCCTTAAAATCATTACTTCCAATATACTTCACAAAGTGATATATATTCAATATTATTTTTTCCTTAAAGGTGAGCAAATAGTTATTAATGTGTATATTATCTATAATCACATACTTCAAATCGGGAGGTATATTATGCTGACGGAGAGATGGATAAGCACTTCGGTTAGGAATTGTACCTTCATCCATCAAGTCTTTCAAAACTTGATCAAAATAATCGTCTATCCGTCTTTCTATTTTGAATCCTAATAGAAAATTAATTTTAAAAATCGTTCCTGGCATTATTTCATCAACATAATATTTAAATGTATAAGGGTCTTCTTGATTAATAATACTTAAAATAAAATAATGGTCAGCTCGTTTGGGTTGTTTTCTAATGATAGAATATATGATTTTTGCTTCAAGTTCATCTGGTCTTTTAGCTCTACTCAGGAATGCTAGATTAGTGGCATACTTGGGTATTGTCTCGTCTAGCTTCATATCTTTTATGATGGGCACATATTTTTCAAACTTCACATATTTCATAAATTTTGCCTTAATCTGTCTCCCATTATACCAAGCATACATACACAGCATCATAAACACACCAAGCACCATCGTAATCCATCCTCCATCAAAAAACTTAATAATATTTGTATAAAAAAATCCTATCTCTATACATAAATATACGAATCCAAATAAAAATACAAGAATTGGATTAACCTTGATTTTCTTCAACCAAAAAATAAGGAATATGGTTGTCATTAACATTGTAATGGTTATCGTAAGTCCATAAGCAGCCTCCATCCGAGAGGAACTTTGGAAAAATAGTACTACGATGAAACACAACGCCATAAGCCCCCAATTGATTCTTGGAATATACATTTGCCCCTTGACACCACTTGGATAATTTATCTGTTGATTTGGCCAAAAAGTAATAGACATTGCCTCTGAAAACATTGTAAAAGCCCCTGTAATTACCGCTTGACTGGCAATAACTGCTGCCAAAGTAGCCAAAATAACTGCTGGGTAAATTAAAAAATCTGGCATAATACCAAAGAATGGATTAATGCCGTGATAACGAACCTCTTTGTAATGATCCAAAATCCACGCTCCTTGACCTAAATAATTGAGTATCAGCATTATTTTTACAAAAACCCAACTTACTTGAATATTCTTTTTACCACAATGTCCCAAATCCGAATACATAGCCTCAGCTCCTGTTGTACAGAGAAAAACAGCCCCCATAATGACTATAGCACTCGGTGATTGAGTAATAAGTTTATAAGCATATATTGGATTGAATGACTTCAAAATACTGATATTATCAGCAATATGCATCGCTCCAAAACCTCCCAAAACCAAGAACCAAATTATCATCACTGGGCCAAAAAATTTACCTATTTTACTCGTCCCAAATTGCTGAACAAAGAATATAACAAATAAAATAATACAAGTGTATAGCACGACTGGAGTATGCTGGTTATAAATTTTAAGTCCCTCAACAGCGGACATTACAGTAAGTGATGGCGTAATTACTGAATCTGCAACTAATGCAGAGGCTCCAATAATTGCAATAATATAATGCCAATTTTTTTTAACTGTTTTCACTAACGAATAAAGCGATAGTATCCCTCCTTCACCCTTGTTATCCGCACGCAAAGCTATAATAACATACTTCAATGTTGTCTGCAAAGTCAAGGTCCAAATAATACAAGACAATGCACCTTCTATATACTCATCAAATGGTAAGTATCCAGCTTCGCGACGAACATTTACAATGGCTTTCATCACATAAAGTGGTGAAGTCCCAATATCTCCAAAAACAATTCCCATTGATACTAATACCCCCAGCATAGTTAGTTTTTTAGTATCAAAATGTTGTTCATTTGTAAAAGTATCTGCCATATTCAAAATTTAGAAATGGTTATAACCTAAAAAAGCATTGACACATAAGTCGCATCAATGCCTCTTGAATAACTTAAAATTATTAATATGAAAAAACTATTTTATTTTCTATATAATACTTTTTTAATTTCTTCTTTTACGGTTTCTAATTTAGGGAACCACTCTACAAACAACGCTGATGAATAAGGTGCAGGTGCATCTGGAGTAGTGATTCTCTTAACAGGAGCATCTAAATAATCAAATGCCTTTTGTTGAACCATATAAGTAATCTCAGTAGCTACAGAACCGAATGGCCACGCCTCTTCCAATACTACCAATCTGTTTGTTTTCTTCACAGAATTAAAAATAGTTTCGTAGTCTAATGGACGGACTGTTCTTAAATCTATTACCTCCACAGATATTCCTTCTTTTGCCAAGTCATCAGCCGCTTGTAGAGCCAATTTCATAATCTTACCGAAAGAAACAAGCGTAACATCGGAACCCTCTCTTTTCACATCAGCCTTACCAATTGGTAGGTAATATTCTTCTTCTGGGATTTCCATTTTGTCACCATACATTTGCTCAGACTCCATAAAGATTACAGGGTCGTTATCTTGGATAGCTGATTTCAATAATCCTTTTGCATCGTATGGGTTAGATGGTACAATTACTTTTAATCCAGGGCAATTTGCATACCAACTTTCAAGTGCTTGCGAGTGAGTAGCACCTAACTG
>CAKAOY010000128.1 GCA_916710115.1 uncultured Bergeyella sp. | reverse complement strand
ACAAATGATTGTCTTACCATAATCTGGCTTATACTCCTCATAATCAGAGTTATCTACTAATCTTTTTATAATTTCATAGGTATCATATTGCTCTGATCGAGAATGCGGTATTATACCAAAAATCTCCTCTTCTTTTTCCTTTGGAGGTTGGGATGCTATCCTATCAAATCCTGCTTTTTCATAATCTCCGATAGACTTTATTATATTTCTAATTCTATCCAAAGCGTCTTTGTCATCTTTCGCTTTATAATCTGTAACTCCCGATATTGAACAATGAGTAGTAGCTCCACCAAGAGTCTCATTATCAATACTTTCACCAATAGCCGCTTTTACGAGATAACTTCCTGCTAAAAATATAGAGGCTGTTTTATCAACAATAATAGCCTCGTCACTCATAATTGGCAAATAGGCTCCCCCTGCTACGCAACTCCCCATCACTGCGGAAATTTGGACAATTCCCATTGCGCTCATTTTGGCATTATTTCTAAAAATTCTACCAAAATGCTCCTTATCTGGAAAAATCTCATCTTGCATAGGGAGATAAACCCCAGCAGAATCTACTAAATAAATAATCGGCAGGCGATTCTCCATCGCTATTTCCTGAGCTCTAAGATTTTTTTTTCCTGAAATTGGAAACCACGCACCCGCTTTCACAGAAGCATCATTAGCAACTACAACACACTGTCTACCAGATACATACCCTATGACAACCACTACACCTGCACTTGGACACCCACCGTGTTCTTCATACATTTGGAAGCCTGCAAACGCGCCAATCTCTATACTCTCTTTGCCTTTATCTAGTAGATATTCTATTCTTTCTCGTGCGGTAAGTTTGCCATCATTTCTGATTTTTTCAAGGCGTTTTTCTCCTCCACCTTTGTATATTTTATTTAAATGTTGATTAATTTCCGATAATTTTAATCGGTTGAAATCCTCATTTTTATTAAATTCTAAATCCATTGTTTTATTATTTCATATTCTTAAAACTCCAATACATCGCCTACATTTGGCAAAATGAGTTCTATCTCTCTCTCCAAAAAATCATTTTTAGCCTTATCGTGATTAATGGATATTGGTGGAAAAGTATCAAAATGGCATCCTATTACTTTTTTCGTCTTTAACAATTTTCTTGAAGCAAGACTTGCTTGTTCCGAATCCATTGTATAATGTCCACCGATGGGCAAAATAGCACAATCTATATCGCCAAAAAATTTAGGTAGGAGCTTCATATCCGCAGTGATACCCGTATCCCCTGCGAGATAAATATTTCTATCAGAAAAATTCAAGATATACCCAGAGGCTACTCCTCCATAGGTTCCATCGGGAAAAGAACTCGTATGAGAGGCACTAACCATCGTTATTCTCAAATCTCCAATTGTGGTAGAGCCACCAATATTGAGATCAATAAAGTTTTGGTGTTTGAAGTATCCGCAAATCTCAGGCTGAGCAATAATATGAGCCTCTGAATGGTTAGAAAGCACCTCATCAACATCAGCAATATGGTCTCCATGTGCATGTGTGATAAGTACATAATCAATTTTTTGAGAAGAAATATCAAATCCTGACTTTTCTTTTTGGATATTATAGAATGGGTCGGTAATAATATTTTTGCCACCATATGATATTAAGAAGCAGTTATGCCCTAAAAATTGTATTTTCATATTTTGAATATATAAAATGTTGTTAATTATTAAAATTTATTCAACCCAAAAGCCAATAAAATTGCCATCATTAAAGTCATTATTCCTACTTGTTTTAGGTATGGATCAAGTTTCTTTGGTTCTTTTATTTGGATTATATTTCTTCGTAGTTTGGTCATTGGAAACATTAAAACCATCACCAAAAATGCGTAATAATTTTTGGATTGAAAAAATCCATTGACACCCAAGAAAATCAAAATCAAAATCAAAGGGAGTTGCAATAATATTATTTGATAAATCATTGCATTTTTGAATCCTAATCTCAGTGCCAAAGACTTTTTCCCAGAAAGAGCATCAGACTCTATATCTCTCATATTGTTTAGATTAAGTACCCCAGTACTCATCAACCCCACCGCTGAAGCAGGAAGTAATATGTCCCAACTCCAACTTTTAGTACAGAGAAAATACGACCCACCTACCGATACCAATCCAAAAAATATAAATACCATAATATCTCCCAAACCAAGATAACCATAGGGTTTTTTACCCATCGTGTAACCTATCGCAGCTAGAATACAAGCCACTCCCAAACCTATAAAAAAGCCAAATTCTATCCAATAATTCGGATAAAAAGTAATAAATAGTAATCCAACGGTAGCCACCAACGAAAGAATTGAAAAAAGAACTATTGCTCCCCTCATTTCTTTTGCGGAAATCTTCCCAGAGGCTACGGCACGACTCTCGGCCTCATTGGTTCGTAGAGCATCGGTTCCCCTAACTCCATCACCATAGTCATTTGCAAAATTTGATAAAATTTGATACAACAAAGTCACCAAAATCGCCAAGACAAAAATCCTCCAATCCCAAAATTGGCCTTGGCCAAGCAATCGCCACCGAGCAATAAAAGCTCCCATAATAATCCCACTGATAGAAAGTGGCAAAGTCCTCAATCGTGAGGCCTCTATCCATTTTTTCATTTCTAAATTCTTTTAATTTTGATAAATTACCACTTTGCCAATCTTTTTAAATACGCTTGAATCGTATTTTCTAACCCCAAATAAAGTGCCTCTGAAATAAGTGCATGTCCAATAGAAACCTCCAATAGATTAGGTATATTTTGTGCAAAATATTGTAAATTTTCAAGACTCAAATCGTGGCCTGCATTTATCCCTAACCCGTACTCATTGGCTTTTAAAGCTGTTTCAATATAGGGTTTTATTGCCTTTTCTTTATCCGATAAATAATTTTTAGCATACGCTTCTGTGTATAGTTCTATTCTATCCGTTCCTGTTTCAAAAGCGTGTTTCACCATTTTTGGATTTGGGTCAAGGAAAATAGAAGTTCTAATGCCTGCCTTTTTGAAAGTAGAAATAATTTCTGTTAGGTATTCTTTATGTTTTTGACAATCCCAGCCTGCATTAGAAGTAATAGCATCATCAGCATCGGGAACAAGAGTTACCTGTTGTGGTTTCACTTCCAAAACCATATCTATAAAAGACGGATGTGGATTCCCTTCTATATTAAACTCTGTATATACGAGAGGCTTCAAATCATATACATCTTTTCTTGTAATATGTCTTTCATCTGGTCTTGGATGGACTGTAACTCCCTCGACACCAAAACTTTGTATATCTATTGCCACTTGGGTTACACTTGGTACATCTCCTCCTCTAGCATTTCTCAGTGTTGCTATTTTATTAATATTTACACTTAATTTTGTCATTATTTTTTACTTTAAATTAAAATTCTTATTTATTTACTCATAAATTGAGTTACCTCCAAATCAAAGGATTTCGAAGCTACCAGCAAATGGTCAAATATATCCGCCTGAACTCTCTCAAAATCCACCAAATTTGGGAAGTTGGTAAAGCAATAAATCTCTAATGGCAATCCATCGGGGGTTATATCCAATTGTCTTGCTAGAATAGTATCGGAATGGTCTATTTTCGGATTTTTATGCAGATACGCCTCTACATACTTTCTGAAAACACCTATATTTGTCAATTGTCGAGAATTTATTTCTTTTGCTCGTTCATGTTCCGATAGTTTTGCTATTTCACTGTTAATTTCAGCCTTGGCTATAATAAGATAATCCGATATAAGATTGATTTTCACTAATCTATTAAAAAGTTCATCATCTACAAACTTGAATGAATTGATATTGAATGTGATTGATTTTTTGATTCTTCGCTTATTATCTTGTTTCATCACCTCAAAATTTTTCACCTCTGTATTGAGCAAGTCATAAGTAGGAATTGTAGAAATTGTTCTATCAAAATTTTGTACCTTAGTGGTTAGCAATGATATATCTACAATTGTCCCCTCTAAGTTATGTTTATCAATCATTATCCAATCACCCACTTTATAAGTCTTGGAAAGGGCAACATTCATTCCCGTAATTGCTCCTAAAATGAAATCCCTAAAAATCAAAAAGAACTAACCATTGATGATATCCCAACTTTGAAAAA
>CAKAOY010000127.1 GCA_916710115.1 uncultured Bergeyella sp. | reverse complement strand
TATGTTAATCCAATAGTCATCACTATCCAAGAATATGGGATAGTCTCCTTTTGCTTCCTTGATACCAGCATTACGAGCATCCGAAAGGCCTCCGTTGTGTTTGTGGATAACTTTTATATGTGAATATTTATTTGCGTATTCATCACAAATTTCGCCACAGCCATCAGGTGAGCCATCATTTACTAAAATAATTTCACAATCCAAAAAATTTTCGGCAAGTACGGAGTCAATACATTGCCGAAGGTATTTTTCTACATTATATATGGGAATTATTATGGAGAAAGTTATAGATTAATTTTTTAGATACCAATGATACATTTTTTCTACACCTTCGTTGATTTCTATAGAATGTTTCCAGCCGAGTTGGTTTATTTTGGAAACATCTACCAATTTTTTCATTGTACCATCGGGTTTAGAGCTATCAAAATCTATAATTCCTTTGAAATCAATAGCTTTTGCAATGAGTAGAGAAAGGTCTTTGATAGACAAATCTTTTCCTGTTCCTATATTGATATGGGTATTTCGTATTTCGGTTTTGTTGGATTTAGCATCTACAAAATCTACATTATTCATCACGAAAATGCAGGCGTCGGCCATTTCTTCACTCCAAAGAAATTCTCTCATCGGTTTTCCTGTTCCCCAGAGGATTACTTTGTCTCGGAAGATACCATATTTTGCCAATAATTGTTCTATTTCTTGTTGTGTATTTTTATCAGAAATACCTTCTACGGGTCGTTTTCGGAGGTCGTTTTTTATGCTTTCCCAATCTTGCTGAGAGAGAGCCTTTGCGAGATGTATTTTTCGAATCATCGCAGGGAGGACATGGGATTTTTCTAAGTCAAAATTATCATTGGGCCCATAAAGATTAGTAGGCATCACAGAGATGAAATTCGTCCCATATTGGATATTAAAACTTTCGCAGAGCTTGATACCCGCAATTTTTGCGATAGCATATGGCTCGTTGGTATATTCTAATGTATTGGTGAGGAGTTCCTCTTCGGCGATAGGTTGGTTTGCATTTTTCGGATAAATACAGGTACTGCCTAAAAACAGGAGTTTTTTAGTATGGTGTTTATAGGCATTGTAGATTACATTTTGTTGGATTTGTAGATTATCGTAGATAAAATCTGCTCGGTAGGTGTTATTAGCCATAATTCCCCCTACTTTTGCTGCAGCCAAGAATACATATTCAGGTTTTTCAGTTTCAAAAAATTGGGCCACAGCGTTGCTATCAGTCAAATCTAATTCTTTTGATGAGCGACCGATTAAATTTGTATATCCTTTATTTTCAAGTTGTTTCCAAATGGCAGAGCCTACCAATCCTTTGTGGCCAGCGATATAGATTTTGCTATCAAGATTCATTTTTTTTTGATTTAAAATGAGGATATTATTATTGTTTTTCGGCAATTTTTAGGTCAGATTCCATCATATCTTTTACCAATGCATTGAGGTCGTATTGCGGTTTCCATCCTAATTTTTCCATAGATTTTGTAGGGTCTCCGATGAGCAAATCTACTTCGGTTGGTCGGTAATATTTAGCATCTACTCTCACGACGATTTTCCCGATTTCCAATTGATATTTAGGGTTGTTACAAGCTTTTACTTTGGCAACTTCGTTTTCGTTTTCTCCTTCAAATTCCAGCTCAATACCCACTTCATTGAAGGCCATTTTTACGAAATCGCGGATATAGGTAGTTTTTCCTGTAGCGATTACGAAATCTTCAGGTTGGTCTTGTTGTAGTATTCTCCACATTGCTTCTACATAGTCTTTGGCGTGTCCCCAGTCTCTTTGAGCATTGAGGTTACCTAAGTATAGGCAGTCTTGTTTTCCTAAGGCTATATTGGCTGTGGCCATTGTGATTTTTCGTGTTACGAAAGTTTCTCCTCTTCGTGGTGATTCGTGGTTGAAGAGGATACCATTACAAGCGAACATTCCGTAGGCTTCACGGTAGTTTTTCGTAATCCAAAAGCCATATATTTTTGCTGCCCCATAAGGTGAACGCGGGTAGAATGGAGAGTTTTCGTCATAGAAACCTTTTTCATTTTTGTTCTCAGCCATACCTCCATATAGTTCGGAGGTAGAGGCTTGATAGATTTTTGTTTTTTTCTCCAAACCGAGGATTCTTACAGCCTCTAAGATTCTTAGGGTACCGATACCATCTACATTAGCGACATATTCTGGTGAGTCGAAAGACACTTTTACATGAGACATTGCCCCTAAGTTGTATATTTCATCAGGCTGAATTTCCTGAATGATTCTAATTATATTTGTAGAGTCAGTAAGGTCTCCGTAGTGTAGTTTGAAATTTACATTTTTTTCGTGCTGGTCGATATAGAGATGGTCTATTCTCTGTGTGTTGAAAGATGATGCACGTCTTTTGATACCATTAACTTCGTATCCTTTTTCTAATAATAATTCAGCGAGGTAGGAGCCATCTTGCCCTGTGATTCCCGTTATTAAAGCTACTTTTTTTTTCACAATCAATAGATATTTATTTATAATTTTATCCACTCTGGTGGGTATTGAGAGTGGTCTTTTGAATCGTCTTCTATATTTAAAGTTTTTTCTGGTACTACGACCAAAGGTTTTGGAAACTCCGATAGCATTGCTCCCCACCAAGCAAAAGTCGAGTTTGCAAGGACATAATTATTGAATTTTTTCATAGTGGTGATATCTTGTAGTACGGACTGCCCTTCTACCAATACCACATCGTATTTTTCAGAAATGATGCGTATCTCGTTTTGTATATTTGGGAAATCATCGGAGAAGATATGCACTTTGTTTATTTTACCTCTTTTTTCTGAAATAATATCCAACCCTCGTAGGTAATAATCAGCATCTAGTATATAAAAAAGTTCTTCCTTCTGAATGTCTCTAAATCTTTTATTAACGGTAAGATAATCTCCCCTACGGAGGTGTATGGCTATATCGTCTGGTGTGATGGAATATTTATTTTCATTAGCTACCATACCAGATAATATTTTAGATACTTTTTCCAAAAAATCCTTTGATATATAGTGGTGAGATTGGAAATAACCATAGTATATATTAATAAATTTTCGGGATTCTATCTTTGGTAGAAAGAGATATGTTAGTGTATCATCAAAGTATAAATAATGTTTGTATATCTGTCCAAAAAAATTACATATCCTACTAAAAATATTTTTACTAAAATCATCGTAGGATATCACTTCAAATCCTAATTTTTTAGGAATATCTAATAAGATGTTTCTTTTGGAAGAATCTTTGGTATCGGAACCTATTCCTGTTTGTTTGTATAATATACTTGTAGGGTATCCTTGTTGTTTTATATAGTCTGCATAGGCCAACATATATAGTTGGTTTCCTAAACCTGAATTATCTAACAAATAAACATAGTTTTTTTGAAATTTCATGAGTTGTGTTTATGTATTAAGGGAAAGGGGCCAGCCTGACCTCCAATCCTTCTATTTCTGGGGTTATAGGTATCTGGCATCCCAGTCTTGAATTGCTTTTGGTGTAAGATGTTTCGGCGAGCATAGCATCTTCTTCTGCTCCCATTGGTTCAAGTAGTTCTTCGCCTTTTTCTATATAGACTTGGCAAGAGCCACACATTGCCATACCACCACAATTTCCTATTGTTCCATCTTCTGCGATAGCATAGGCACGGATTACTTCCATTAGGGACATAGACATATCCGTAGGGGCAGCAATTTCGAATGGGTTGCCGTCTCTGTCTATTATTTTGATATTTACATCAGACATTTGTTTGTGTATCTTTTTTAATCAATTTTTTTCACTACGGCTTTTTCAGCTTCTTTTCGTGAGCCATCAAAGCCATCTACTCCGCTTACAGTAGTATATTTTAAGATATATTTTTTATTAGGATATAATCTATTATATACACTTTGGCACATTAATGTAGCTTCGTGGAAACCGCAAAGAATAAGTTTCAATTTGCCAGGGTAGGTATTAATATCACCGATAGCATATACGCCCTCTATATTAGTTTGATAGTCGTAGCTGTTATCTACTTTTATGGCATTTTTCTCAATTTCTAATCCCCATTCCGTGAGTGGTCCTAATTTTGGAGTGAGACCAAATAAAGGTATGAAATAGTCCGTTTGTAGGTCAAATGCCTCTTCACCTTCTTTTTTTACGGAGATGG
>CAKAOY010000126.1 GCA_916710115.1 uncultured Bergeyella sp. | reverse complement strand
AATATCCAGAATGCGACCCAGCAGAAAAATGTCCAGAATGGAAAAATGAGGCAAACAGAAGAGTTTATTTCGAGGTGAAATAATATGATTTTGTAGAGTTAAACAAAAAAGACTATCCATTTTTTTTGGATAGTCCTTTTTTTAGTAAAAAAATATAAAATGAAACATATTACATATAATGTAAATGGCATTCGTGCTGCTATTAATAAAAATTTAATTGAATGGCTAAAATCTACTAATACCGATACTCTCTGCCTACAAGAGATAAAGGCAACTAAGGAACAAATAAACATAGAATTATTTGAGGAGTTGGGATATCATCATTATTGGTTTCCCGCAGAAAGAAAGGGATATAGTGGCGTGGCAGTGCTATCCAAACAATCACCAAAGAGTGTGAGTTATGGAATGGGAAGAGACCAATATGATAGTGAAGGTAGAGTTTTAGTGATAGAGTTTGAAGAATATACAGCAGTATCTGTGTATGTGCCGAGTGCCACAAATATCGAGCGTTTGGATTTCAAAATGCAATTTTGTTATGATTTTCTTAATTTTATTAAAGAATTAAGGAAGAAAACTTCCAAAATAGTTATTAGTGGAGATTTCAATATTTGTCACCAAGCAATTGATATTCACGACCCTGTGAGGCTTAAAAATGTGTCGGGATTCCTGCCGATAGAAAGGGAATGGATGTCGGAGTTTATCTTAAAATGTGATTTATTGGATACTTTCAGAGTGTTCAATTCTCAGCCAGGAAATTACACTTGGTGGAGCTATCGCCAAAATTCTCGTGAGAGGAACAAAGGTTGGCGTTTGGATTATAATTTTGTTACGAAGGAAATGGAATCTCAGCTGTCCTCAGCATTGATTTTGAAAGATGCTGTTCATTCTGACCATTGCCCCGCCTTAGTGGAATTTTAGGGAAAAAGTAAGAAAATTTTGAAGAAACTGACTAAATTTAGTTAACTTTGCAAATATGGAATATAATACGAAAAGAATTCGTCTTACCTTGCCAGAATATGGGCGGATTATCCAATCTTTGGTGGATAGATGTAGAGAAATTTCAGATAAAACCGAACGAAATGAAATGGCAAATGCCATCGTAGAGTTTATGGCTCAGCGAAGTACTTCTCAGAAAGATGAGGAAGATTTTCAGCAAAAACTTTGGGATAGATTATTTATTTTGGCAGATTACGACCTTGATGTAGATACACCATTCCCAAAAATAACACAAGAGGTATTCTTGCAAAAACCAAAGAGAATGGAATATCCAAAGGTGCAAGAAGAATTCAAATTCTATGGTAAAAGTATCCTCCAACTTATAGAAAAGGCAATCGATTTAGAAGAAAGTGAAGAAAAAGCAGTACTCATTGAGGTAATTGCTAATAATATGAAAAAATCTTATAATATCTATAATAGAGAACATGTCTCTAACGATGTGATTTTTAGACATTTGAAGGAACTTTCAGACAATAGATTAGACCTCACAAATATTGATACATTAGAGAAATCGAGAATCTATCATTCGAATAAAAAGAATTCGGCGAATCGTAATAACCATAATAAGAAAAAGAATCATAATAATAAAAGGAGATGAATAACACCTCTTTAAAAAAATAAATGTACGATAATGAGCGAAATATTTCAAATAAAAGGCGGTAAGCAATTAAGTGGAGAGATAACACCACAAGGTGCAAAAAACGAAGCCTTGCAAATATTATGTGCAGTATTGCTAACTGCCGACCCCGTGAGGATTACTAATATCCCCGATATTAAAGATGTTAATTTACTCATTAAAATATTAGGTGATTTAGGAGTAAAAGTCAAAAAAAATGGAAAGGGAGACTATACCTTCAAGGCGGATAGCATAGATTTGGAATATATAAAATCCAACGAATTTAAGAAAAATGGTTCAAGATTGAGAGGGTCTATTATGCTTCTCGGACCAATGCTTGCCAGATTTGGGGAGGCCTATATGCCAATACCGGGAGGCGATAAAATTGGAAGAAGAAGGCTGGATACTCATTTTCAAGGTTTTGTGGAGTTAGGAGCAGATTTCTCGTTCAATGATGAAGAAGGACTATATAGCCTAAAAGCAAATGGACTTAATGGAAAATATATATTATTAGAAGAAGCATCTGTTACGGGAACTGCTAATGTGATTATGGCAGCGGTATTAGCCAAAGGAAAAACACAAATCTACAATGCCGCTTGCGAGCCATATCTACAACAATTATGCAAAATGCTCAACCGAATGGGAGCAAAAATAGAGGGGATAGGTTCTAACCTATTAACAATAGAAGGAGTAGAAGCTCTCACGGGAACAGAGCATACAATGCTCCCAGATATGGTGGAAATAGGCTCTTGGATAGGTCTTGCAGCAATGACAAAATCGGAAATTACCATTAAAAATGTAAATTGGGAAATGTTGGGTGTAATCCCCGACACTTTCCGAAAATTGGGTATACAAATAGAACAAAAAGGTGATGATATCTATATCCCAGCACAAGAAAGCTATGAAATACAAAAATTTATAGATGGGTCTATTTTAACCATTGCCGATGCCCCTTGGCCAGGTTTTACCCCAGATTTATTGTCCATTATTTTAGTGGTGGCTACTCAAGCAAAAGGCAGTGTTCTTGTCCATCAAAAAATGTTTGAAAGCCGACTTTTCTTCGTGGATAAATTGATAGATATGGGGGCTCAGATTATTCTTTGCGACCCACATAGAGCCGTTGTGATAGGCTTAGATCACACTACACCATTACGAGGAACAAAGCTTATTTCTCCAGATATTAGAGCAGGAAATGCACTATTGATAGCAGCACTTTCAGCCGATGGTGTGAGTACAATTCATAATATTGAACAAATTGACCGTGGCTATGAAAATATTGAAGAAAGATTGAAAGGCATCGGTGCTGAAATTGAGAGAATCAATATTTAAAGTTAAAACCTAAATGAATTTTAAAGGAGAGATATTGACAATACCTCTCCTTTTTTATGGATTATTCTTCTTTATTTTTTATATTTTTTATTCCGTTATTAATAAAGGAAATATTCCGTTTTAGTCCTGCAAGTTTAGTTCGCTTCACGGCAGATTTTCGGAAAATTTCAGAAAATAATTCTTGAGTGATGTCTTTCCATTCTATGGTATCAAAATTTTGTAAATGCTCGTTGGGGGAAAATCTGGGCTCGTTGTGAGCAAGGGAAAAGCGATTCCAAGGGCATATATCTTGGCATATATCACATCCGAACATCCAATTTTCTAATTTTCCATTGAAGTAATCAGGGATTTCGCCTCGTAGTTCTATCGTAGCATAAGATATACACTTGCTTCCATTGATAATTTTACTATCTACAATAGCTCCCGTAGGGCAGGCATCTATACACTTTCGGCAAGTTCCACAGAAGTCTTTAATGCCAGAATCATATTCTAATTCAAGGTCGCAAATAATTTCCGATAGCACAAAAAAAGACCCCTTTTTAGACACCAAAAGAGAGTTTTTACCAATCCACCCCAAGCCCGATTTCCTTGCCCAAGCCTTTTCCATTACAGGTGCAGAATCAGTGAAGATACGAAATGAAAATTCGCCAATTTCTTCTTGTAGTTCTACAACCATCTCTCGTAGGACAGATTTCACCACTTCGTGATAGTCTTCTCCATAGGCGTATTTTGCAATTTTGAAAGTAGAGTTTTCAGTAACTATTTTATTTTCAGGATAGTAGTTGTATTTTAGGGAGATTACAGATTTGCATCCCTCTACTAGTAGGCGTGGGTCGAGCCTTTTATCAAAATGATTTTCTAAAAAGGTCATCTCGCCGTGGTAGTTTTTTTTGAGATAATTCTCAAGGCGTGGAGCTTCTTCTTCCAAAAAATCAGCCTTGGAAATTCCACAATCCGAAAATCCAAACTTTAAGGCTTTATCTTTGATGATTTTTGTAAGTTCTCCTGCTGTCATTGTTATTATCGGACAAAATTAATTATTTTTTTGTAATTGTAGATAGGATTTTATCTGATAATAAAAATATTTATAGGGGCTAACTTTTAATTATTCAATGTGTTAAGGTAATTTCTAATAAATTAATGATACGATTTTTTTTTAATTTTTTCGAAAAAAATGTAATTTTGAGGAAAATTAATTAAAATCAATTTTTTATTTAAGGAAAAATGACACACGATATTAATGCTAAAATTATAAAAGCCCACGAAACTTTCTTGGCTCGTAATACCAGTTTTTGTCTCTCAACAAAAGAGACATTTCTCCAAGCCAA
>CAKAOY010000125.1 GCA_916710115.1 uncultured Bergeyella sp. | reverse complement strand
GTGTTAAAGTTCTTCTCTCTGAAATTTTTTCAAAAGCTCGGTGAATGTACCCTACAGTCTGCTCGGAGTGGAGAATCCTTTCTCCATCCATTGTAAGAACATTCTGAAAAATCCCGTGAGTAGCTGGGTGAGTAGGTCCAAGATTGAGAGTATATAACTGTCCATCAATCTGCTCCTGTACATTTGCGTGGCTTAATATATTTGATAATTCGTTATCTTTCATAAAATTAGATTTGAGGGTTTAAGATTAAAAAAATCTTTATTATACTCAATTTTATTCCAAATTTTTATCTACCGAACATTAAATCGTTCTTGTCCGTTCTTGTCCCGTCCTCCAATCTATATTCTTTCAATAGAGGATGATATCCTAAATCTGGCATATTGAGAATCACTCTTAAATCAGGATGTCCCGTGAATTTTATTCCAAAGAAATCGTAAGTCTCTCGTTCCATCCAATTGGCACCTGCAAATAAATCTACTAAGCTCTCCACTTCGGCACCTTCCCTCGGCATAAAGGTTTTTAATCTTATTCTAACATTTTCCACCATATTGTGCAAATGATAGATTACACCAAGTTCTTTTTCTTTATTGTCAGGATAATGAATACCACAAACATCTGTTAGGAAATGAAAATTAAGTGATGATACTTTTAGAAAATGTATTACTTTCTTGATTTCCTCTTTTTTAATTTCAATAGTGAGCATTCCGTGTGTTTCCGAGGCATCTAAAATAGCTTCTGGAAATTCTCTATCTATCGCTTCTAAAATATATTCGCTATTCATTTCTTTCATTAAATTTTAAGAATCAACTAAAAATATATCATTAATTAATTCCGTAAGATTCCAATAATTTTTGATATTCTGGTAAGTCTCTTCTTCTGATGCTTTCACTCTCAGCCAATGCCTGAACCTGTAATACCCCTTCTATAATTTGCTCTGGACGAGGTGGACATCCTGGCACATATACATCTACCGGAATAATTTTATCTATCCCCTGCAAAACAGAATAAGAATCAAAAATACCACCGCTACATGCACACGCACCAACAGCTACTACCCATTTCGGCTCTGCCATTTGGGTATATACTTGCTTCAATACAGGACCTAATTTTTTGGAAATGGTCCCACAAACCATCAGCATATCTGCTTGTCTTGGCGAAAAAGAGTTTCTCTCCATACCAAAACGAGATGCATCGTAAGTAGGGTTAAGTGTAGCCATAAACTCAATACCACAACAAGAAGTAGCAAACGGCAACGGCCAAAGCGAATACTTTCTCGCCATACCAATCACACTACTCAATTTGGTAGCAAAAAAGCCTTCTCCCTCGAATCCTTCTGGCCCTTCTGGTAATATTATTGGTTTCTTATTATCTGACATATATCTTTTTTTAATCTTTATCTTTAAATAATCATCTCAAAAATATAGAGAATATTCCTCTATTTATTCCAATCCAATGCCCCTCTCTTCAAAACATAAAAAAATCCTACGAAGAAAATTGCCACAAAAGTAAGAACAGCTACAAAGCCCTCTATACCAAACTCTCGGAAATTAACTGCATAAGGATAAAAAAATACAATTTCTATATCAAAAAGGACGAACAAAATTGCCGTAAGAAAATACTTTACCGAAAATGGTGTTCTCGCATTCCCCTCCACTTTTACTCCGCACTCAAAACTTTGATTCTTCATCGTAGTCGTTTTCTTCTGGCGAGGCCCCAAAAAATGAGCACCTAGTAATGACACTGCAACAAATCCTAACGCTACAACAGCTTGGATAAGTATCGGTAAATAGTTGATTGGTAGATTCAAATTCTCTACTAAATTCATAATATTTTATTTTGTTTGCAAATTTAATTAATTATATATTGACAGATAAGAAAAATACCAAACTATACATTAATTTATAAACATTTTAAATAAGAAAGATGAATTTATAAGAAAAAATATATCTATTTTATATTTAATGTATTACCATTGAAAGGAATATGTCCGTCTTCTCTTATGATTTCGAGGATTGTAATCTTTCCATAGCAATTGTATAGATTTATTCTCCTCAAGCTCAGGATTAGTCTCCAAAATCCTCACCCCTTTCTTTTTAAAAACATCATATATTTCCTTGAAAATAATGGAAGTAACACCTCTTCTCTGATATTCTGGATGTATCCCTATCAAATAAAAATTAGCTCTATCATTATGTTTGCCTGCCTGCAAAAGATGCCACCAACCAAAAGGAAAAATTTTACCATTTGCCTTCTGCAAAGCCTTAGAATACGACGGCATTGTAATAGCGAACGAGATCAATTCCTTTTGTTCGTTTTCAATACAAATAATATAATCTTTATCTATGAATGAGAAATATTTTTCCTTGTAAGTTTTTATCTGTTCGGCTGTGATGGGGGTATAGGTAGAAAGTGTCTTGTAGGTCTCATCAAGTAACCGAAACATAGGTTCTACATACGGTAAAATTTCCTTCTTATTCTTAAATTTCACAACATTGAGATGATATTTCTCCGAAATGATTTTATTAAATTTCACAATCTTTTCATCCAATTTTTCGGGAAAAACAATTTCAAATTCCACCCATTCTTTCTCTTTTTTAACCCCTAATTTTTCCATATGGATAGGATAGTATTCTGCATTATAAATACCAATCATTGTAGCCAATTGGTCAAAACCCATCGTTAGCATTCCTGCCTTATCAAGATTTGTAAATCCCATAGGTCCCTCTATTTTATGTATATTTTTGGCCCTAGCATAATCTATTACAACATCTATCAATGCTTTGGAAACAACCTCATCATCAATAAAATCCAACCATCCAAAACGAACCTTTGAAATACCCAATTCCCTTGCTTCTTTGTGATTAATCATCACGGCAACACGACCTACTACTTCGTTATTTTTCAATGCTAAAAACTGCTTAGCTTCCGAATATTGTAGCGCAGGATTTTCGTTTGCATTCCAAATATTTTTTTCATCATTTATCAATGGAGGTACGAAATATGGATTATTCTTATACAACTTCATAGGAAATTTTACAAAATCCATCAAATCCTTATTCGTTCTTACTTCTTTTATAATGATATTAGGCATATTTTATATTTTGACCCACAAATATAATCATTTCCCATACATCTATAAAAATTTATCTATCTTTGCAAATATCAAAACTCATAAAATGGATACAGAAAATCTACATATACAAATAAAAACTTTCTTTGGACTAGAAAATGCTTTGGCCGACGAAATAAAAAAATTAGGTGGCAGAAATGTAGAAACAAAAAACAGAGCGGTAACATGTATCGGCGACCTCGGATTCCTCTACAAAATAAACTATGCATCTCGCTTAGCACTCAAAATTTTGGTCCCCATATACGAATTTAAAGCATTTAATAATGATAAATTCTACAAAAAATTAGTAAATTTCCCTTGGGACGAATATCTTAACCTAAACCAAACTTTTGCTATTGACGCCACGATTCACTCTGAAAAGTTCACTCATTCTCAATTCATTACCTTAAAAATGAAAGACGCCATAGTGGATTTTTTCAATAAAAAATATAAAAAGCGACCAAATATTAACACAAAAAATCCTGATATAAAATTTAGTCTCCATATTGATGTTGATTTAGTTACTATATCACTAGATTCCTCTGGAGAACCGCTATACAAACGAGGCTATCGAAGAGAACAAGGAGAGGCTCCTATCAATGAGGTACTTGCTGCAGGACTTTTACATATTGCAGGATGGGATGGCAAAGGAAATTTCTTAGACCCAATGTGTGGCTCGGGTACAATCCTAATAGAGGCTGGAATGATGGCTATGGAACTCCCAGCACAGATTTTCCGTAAAAAATTCGCCTTCCAAAATTGGAAAAACTATGATGCTAACTTATTTGAAAAAATTAAGGAATTTAGACTTAATAGAATCAAAGAATTCACAGGGAAAATTATCGGGTATGACATTGATTATAAAATGCTTATACTTGCAAAAGAAAATATCGCTGGAGCCGACATGGAGGACTTAATAGAGATTAGGAAACAAGATTTTTTTGATAGTAAGAAAGATTTATTTCCTCTTTTAATTGTTTTTAATCCTCCTTATAATGAAAGAATTAGTATTCACGAGGAACAATTTTACAAAAAAATTGGGGATACCTTTAAAAATCACTATCCAAATACTTTGGCGTGGTTCATTACATCGGATTTGGAGGCAGGAAAAAAAATTGGCCTACGACCTTCGCGAAAAATCAAACTATTTAATGGTAAATTAGAGACCCGTTTCT
>CAKAOY010000124.1 GCA_916710115.1 uncultured Bergeyella sp. | reverse complement strand
ATAAAATCGACGGGTTTCGCTGGATCTATTCCGAAAACTGAATTTTTAGGATATAATCGCCCGAATTTCTAGTGATTGAAGGATATAAAAGTTATTCACCAGCTCTATTTAAAAATGATAAAAAATCTGGAGGTAGTGAATCCTTTGATCCATTTGTAAAGGGATCTCCGATAAAGTGAGGGGTGCACTTATACAAAATTTGTTTGATTTACAGCGTGTTGAAATGAGTTCTTTGTCCCAACAATGTTAAATGTCTCATTTAGTAAATCTATTTCAGATAATACTTATCTCACGGGAGGTATATCTCAACGAGTTCCTATTTTTAAAAATTCTCTAAAAAAAGCGAATAATATTTATATTAATTATGGATATTATAAAGATTTCATAGGATTAGCAACAAGTTTTTCTCTTTATAATTATAAAATACCTCAATTTGGAGGCTATATACGAATCGGTGGACTTTATTTAGGAAGTGATAATCTTTTACCTCTAATTATCAAACAGCGAAAGTTACATTCTTTTGATTTCTATTTTGGACTAAAATTATTTCCTTTCTGGAATAATGATGCCAAAAGAAGATGGAAAAGCAAATGTTGTGATTAGGCATAAAAAAAGGCAAGCTACCTAAATCACACCGCTACGACTGATTACCTTTGCTGCGTTCCCACCCTGGAGGAATTTCAGGAGCTGGTTGTTTAGGACTTGCCACTGCAAAGATAAGACTTTTTTTATAATTACAAAATTTTTTTTAGTATTTTTGCGGAAGATTTAATTTTACAAAATGAAAAAGAATATATATTTTATTGGTTTATTGATTTTTACAATCATTTTTTCTGTTTTTCTTATTACAAATATATTTTTTAGGAATATTCATTATTGGAATAATAGTATCTTACTCAATGCCTTTTTTGTTCCTGTGGTATGTACTATCGGAGCTTTTTTTTCGGTTATTTCGTATAGCAAGGAGAAAAAAATCCTATCCTTTAAAGATGCATTCAGTCGTGCTTTTATTCCGACATTTGTAGCGGGAGCTTTATCTTTCAGTTCTATTTATTTGTATATCAATCATTTAGATACCAATACAAAGGATTTACTAAACTATCAGTTTATTGAAAACAATAAACAAGAAATCCAAAAAGGATATGAAATAGAAAAAAAATCTCTAAAAAAAGACTCTAAAAAAATAGTAGAATTAGAGAAGAAACATATAGAAG
Source organism: uncultured Bergeyella sp. (assembly GCA_916710115.1). GTDB lineage: Bacteria > Bacteroidota > Bacteroidia > Flavobacteriales > Weeksellaceae > Bergeyella_A. The sequence goes on along the minus strand of CAKAOY010000124.1, from coordinate 3,088 downwards.
ACCTCATCCGACTAAATGAGTACATCAAACGAGGAGAAAATATCGTTTCATTGAAAAATTTCTCTCTTGTTTTTGCTGGATATTCTTTATTTTTTATTATTTTATCCGTATTTTTCGGAAGTTTTTTCAGAACGAGGACAGAGCAATAATGACTTCTACAATATATAAAAAAGGCAACACTTTTTAAGTATCGCCTTTTTTATTTAAAAACTATTCGAAAGTTTTTTCACAATAACTCTTTCATATCATTTTTTACAATTCTGTATTCATATCCCAATCTTGGAGATAGTCATTCACTCGTTTTAGGAACAACCCACCAAGGGAACCATCAACAACCCTATGGTCATAAGAATGAGACATAAACATCAAGTTTCTTATCGCTATCATATCTCCATCAGGTGTTTCCAGAACGGCAGGTTTCTTCACAATAGCACCTACTGCCAATATTGCGACTTGTGGCTGAGGAATAATCGGGGTTCCCATTAAATTGCCAAAACTTCCTACATTAGAAATAGTATAAGTTGCCCCTTGCGTATCTTCTGGTCTTAATTTTTTATTTCTAGCTCTGTATGCTAAATCATTGATAGCCTTTGCTAAACCTGATAGAGATAGCTGGTCGGCATTCTTAATCACTGGCACTATCAAATTACCATCTGGAAGAGCTGTTGCCATACCTATGTTAATATTTTTCTTCTTGATAATATTATCACCATCTACAGAAACATTTATCATCGGATAATCTTGGATTGCCTTCACTACGGCACGGACGAATATCGGCATAAATGTCAATTTTTCGCCGTCTCGTTTCTCCAAAATGGCTTTATTTTTGTTTCTCCATTTCACTACATTCGTTACATCCGTTTCAATAAACGAAGTAACATGCGGTGATACTTGTTTAGATTTCACCATATTTTCGGCGATGATTTTTCTCATTCTATCCATTGGGATAATCTCATCACCATTGTTACTAAGGGTAGTAGCTACCACTTGTGTTGGCTGTGATATTGTTACTGGCCTAGTTTCTATCTTCGAAGTGGATACAACTTGGGATTGACCTCTGTTTTTCAGATAATTGAGCATATCTTCTTTGGTAATTCTCCCTTCTTTTCCAGTTCCTTTTATGTTTGATAATTCGTTTTCAGTAATATTTTCTTCTTGTATTATAGACTTCACTAACGGTGATAAAAACTGCCCACTTCCTATTGCTACCGCGGTATTATTAAGTGGTTTTTCTAATTCTGTAATGATTTCATTAGCAGGTTCTTCTGCTATTTTTTCTTGTTTCACCTCATCAGTAGATACCTCTCCTTCTCCTGCAATTTCCAAAATAGCGATTGGCTCGCCCACTTTTGCTATTTCGTCTTTTTGTTTAAGAATTTTCACAATTTTACCAGAAACTGGTGTCGGAACATCGGAATCTACCTTGTCCGTTGCAATCTCAACTACGCTATCATCTTCATTTACGCTATCTCCTTCGCTTGCCAGCCAGTTTATAACAGTGGCTTCCATAACTCCCTCACCCATTGATGGGAGTAATAATTTGTATTCTGCCATTTCTTACCTTTTTTAGAATTTAGTCGTCCTACAAATATAAAAATAATTACAAAATTAGCAAAATGTAGGGATATTTTTTTTATCTCATATTAGTTTAAAGAGGATTGAGGGCATTTTTTACATCTTTTTCCTTTTTTATATTTCTCACAACATTTCTTCTTTTTAGAAGAACAACATGAGGGCGAGTTGCCAAAAACTGACATTAGCGGTGCTATCTTAAATGGTATAATCTGTTTCATATTTTGCAAATATATAAAATAATTTAGAATAATTTAATATAATACATTTTTCTTTACTTAAATAAAACGCCTATATTTGCAGAAAATAAGATTGTATGAATCCACAAAATATCATATTAGCATCTACCTCTACACTATTTGGAGATAATTATTTAGAATATTTAAAAGAAGAAATTATTAAACTATATCAAAATATTGATGAAATAATATTTATACCATTCGCCCGTCCATCTGGAATTTCATTTGATGATTACACCCAAAAGGCAAGAGATTTTTTTCAAAAAATCAACATTAAAGTAATAGGACTACACGAATTTAATGATATGAAAGAAGCTATCCAAAATGGCAAAGGCTATTTTACGGGTGGTGGAAATACTTTCTTATTAGTTAAAACACTATACGACAATGATTTAATACACATATTAAAGAATAATATTGAAGCTGGGAAGCCTTATCTCGGATGTAGTGCTGGAAGCAATATCGGAGGGCTCAATATTAAGACTACGAACGATATGCCTATTGTATATCCCAAAAGTTTTGATGCAATGGGGCTCGTGCCTTTTAATATAAATCCACACTATATTGATGGTAATCCAAACTTAAAACACAATGGCGAAACTCGTGAGACACGAATAAAAGAATTCCTCACCCAAAACAATACAAAAGTAGTTGGGCTAAGAGAGGGAAATTGGATTAGAAAAATTGGCGAAAAAATCTTTGTACAAGGCTCTGAACTAACCCGAATTTTTGAACCAAACAAAGAACCTTATGAAGTAGTTTCTGGAACAGAATTATAAAAACACAAATTACTGATTAGCGGTATAATATTGAAATGCATCCTCTAAATTCTGGAACTTCCCTTTGAAGACATCTATCGGGCAGTCTTGAATAATATTTCCCTTATGGATAAGTATCACGCGAGAGCAAAGAGCTTCTACTTCTTGCATAATATGTGTAGATATAATGATAGTTTTTTCCTGTCCTATCTCCTTTATAAGATTACGAATTTCCACAATTTGATTGGGGTCAAGTCCATTTGTCGGTTCATCTAAAATCAATAAATCTGGCCGATGAATAATAGCTTGCGCCAATCCAACTCTTTGTTTGTACCCTTTCGATAATTGTTTTATTTTTTTTGATTTTTCAGGAGTTAATCCTACCAAGTTAATAACTTTTTCTACATTTTCATAGGGTATCTTGTGTATATTCGCCACGAATTGTAAATATTCTTTAACAAACATATCCAAATATAGAGGATTATTCTCTGGTAGGAATCCTATTTTAGATTTCGTTTC
>CAKAOY010000123.1 GCA_916710115.1 uncultured Bergeyella sp. | reverse complement strand
AGATAATTGTTTTTTAGGATTGCTCTTTAATTTAAAATACTCATAAAAAACAAAAAAATCATCTACATACCTGTAAATATCATAATCCACCTTATATCTGTATCCTTTCTTGTATAACTCTTTCTCTACATTTTTATCAATTTTTTGTAAAATCAGTTCTGCAAAAATTCTTGAAAACTCAGGACCGATAACAATTCCATTCGTTTCATTATAATTCATCTGTTGCATTATTTTATCAAATTTACCTCCAAATGAATTATTATATTTATTTAAGTTATCTTTTACAATTTTCTTATTATTCAAAGCCCAAGAAAGAGAATGTGTATATATGCTATCAAAACATCTTGAAATATCAAATTTTAGTAAATTATCAAATCGCTTTTCGGCTCTTTGGAATTCATAAGATTCGTAAAACTGATAAATATTGCTATATTTCTGATACGAAAAATAGGTTTTAAGACTTGTATATTCTTTATCACTGGTTTCTATAATCTCAACTTCTTGATTTGTAGATTTTTTACTTTTATTGGTATTATCTTTAAAATATTTTAAAGAGGATACTTTATGAGGTCTTCTAAGTGAAAATCTACTTATTTTAGTATTGTAAAGTATTGTATATTTATACTTATCATAAAAATCTACTAATCTAAGCTGATTAATAGGATGTATAATTGTCAATTCTCTATAATCATTATCTTTATGAGAAATTTTGAACTTAAAAGGGATTGTTTGGAATTTTTTATAATCAAAATAAAAATATTCAAAGTCGTTATCTAAACAAGTGATATTCTTGTAGATTCCAAATAAAAATTTTATTAATTTTCTAGTGATTTCACTACTATCTTTTTTAAAACGAATCTTTACTTTTTCATCTTTTTCAATAATAGAAACTTTATTTTTCACCAAGAAATGATAAAAATATCGATTAGAGAAAAATGGAGGTATTTCATATGGTAATATATCTGAAAGTACCACTCTCTCTTTTTTATAATCAATGATATGTCCTACCTTTTTTCTCATTATTTCCAAATTGAAGTGATTTCTGTTATACCAAACTGAAGTATTCTATTATGATTTTTATGAATCTTGTTTTTCAGTGGTAGCACTTGAAAAGTTCTTTTTTTAAATCCATCTATAAAAGAATATGCTTTAATTTTTTGCTTTTGTTTATCTGTAAGTTCTGTTTGATTAATATTTTCATCAAGTTCATCTTGTAATTTTTTAAGTAATTTATAGCTATTTAAAAAAGGATTAGAATAATAAATGCCGACAAATACTTTGTCTTTATTATTTCTCAATTTTGTATTTGAAGTAAGATATTTAATTCTAGCAGACAATAGTTTGAATTCTCTTTTCCTGTTGTGGTGTTTCTTTTTAGAAAAGCTTTTAAAAGATAATTTTATCCTATCAAAATATTTTTTTATTTTCCTTTCAGAAAGTTCAATAACTAATTGTTTCTCAGCACTTCCTATTTCATAGCCTAAATAATTTATGGAGTTATTTTTAAGATTATTACTACTCAAACTATCTAATAAATTGTATTCTTTAGTTTTCTCTTCATTTATAAATAGCTTTTCCTTTTCAACAATTTCTTTTATCCGAATTAGATATTTTTTTAAATAACTATCATCTAACTTCTTTGATTGAGGAACAAATATAGCAATAATATCATCTACATATCTCGCATAATATATTATGTCATCAAGTTCTTGAATTTGATTATCCACATTTCTCATAAAAAGTTCTGATAAATAGGCACTAATACCTATTCCTCTTGGAACTCCAATTGCAGTATCAGCATCTGTTTGCCCTGTTAATCCATTATAACTCTCAAGAATTTGGTTAATAAATTTTTTGGTTTTAATGCTCAGCAAATAATCATTATTAATCTTCTCCAACAGTGTTTTTTGAGGAATTGATTCATAAAAATTTTTAATATCTGTACGGATAACATATTTAGGACAATTATCTTCTAAAAGATTTATAAGTTGACTCAAAATAGCATATCGTGATGATTGTCTAACTTTATAGGTGTCTCTTATGTTCTCTTGTATTTTTTTTGAAATGAAAAAATTACAGACATTATCTTCGAGTTTATAACTCTGACCTCCATAATCTTTCCCTTTTAATATTTTTATACGATGTTGATTAATTTGATTAGAAATTTCTTCTAACTTTTGATCAATAATTTCATTTCTTTCTTTTTTGATAGCCTTTCTTTGGGTATAGAGTTCTTTCTTCTTAAAATTATTTTCTTCTCTTATTTGCTTATTTATTCTTTTTAAGTCAAAAGTTTTTGCTAATGATATTGAAAAATCATTTTTAAATCTTTTCTCAATATTATTTCCTTTTCGATTTTCTATATCAAAAATTTCTCGGAAAGACTTTAAAGAAAAAGATTGATCTAACATATGTATATACCTATATAATAATTAAACTGCATCATTACACTAAATTGAGTTATTTTATTTAATAACTATTTAGTTTCAATAATTTTTAACTTCATTTTTCTTGATAGTAAATATTCATATTGCGAATATCAAGAAAACATCTCTATAATTGTGTTTATTAGTTTTTCTTGAGTATCTTCTTTTAGACTTTCTATATGGTTTTTCAGTCGAGATTTGTTAATTGTCCGTAACTGATCTAATGCAATTTGTCCTTGTTTTCAGCTCCTTCCCTTTAAACAAATACGGCATGGTCTTGCTTGTGCTGTGTTCCTCAAACAACACTTCCCCAAACGCAATATACTCCGTATGTTGGGTTATTCTTCCCTCTCTATCCGTAATATATGAAGAACTTCCCAAGTGGTCTGGGTGGTAAAAATACAAATTTTTCTCTATTATTCCATTATCTATGAAGCCATACCCTGCTTTTTACATTTTTCTTAAAGAACTGCTATTCTTTTGAGGATTTGATAATTTACCATCTACTTTCTTCCTTCGGTGAAGGTTCGGTGTCATCTTGTTTACGGTTTTCTAATTATTTTTTAGTTTTATTGTGAATTTTCTAATATCAAAACAATAGACATTACCCATTCTTTTTACAAATTATACTTACTAAAATAGTAGATAAAATAATAGATAATAGAGCGCTTCTTATAAAAAATCCATCTAAATTATCTTCACACACATATATATAACTTTTTGAAAAATCCTTATATAACATTATAAGAAAAAAGAACATATTCATAATAAGATAAACATATGCTGATTTTATGTATCTATATAGCATTGTATAAGCTACCAACATGATTATTATTTGAAAAAACAATATTTTCATTAATACAAGCGGAGCCATACCTATTTGACCACCTGTATATTTACTATTAAGGAGTAGTATAAAAAAACATATAAATGTCAATAATCCCTGTAATAAAAATAATATTATTACTTTATTACTTCTTTTTTGCCCTTTGTTCATATTCTACTTTTATTTCATTATTACTGCTTTGGTATCCTGTTTTTGGATTTCCTTCTTTAATTATTCCCATTTCATTGTTAAAACTATCAACAGAATGTTCATTTAACCATCCTGTATCTCCGTTTTTTCTAGTTTCATGGAAATTCTTATCATATATTCCTTTTACTCTAGATACACCTGCAACACCATCATGAGTATGGGCTATTTGCTCTGTTAATATTCCCTTTTCTGCTTCTAATGAAGACCCCTGAAATGAAGCTAAATCTAATACTCTCTCTATTCTATGAGCTATCTTATTCTCCCGAGCATATTTCTTTAAACCTTTTACAAACCCTTTTCCATAGGCAGTTCCCATACTATGTGTTGCTATTTTAATAGTTTCCCCATCTGCTAAACTTGCATATATCCTTGCTGCATTTTCATAACCTTTATTTTTACCTACATTCATTCTTACTCTGTAACTTAAATTAGAACCTAAACCAAAAGATAAAATGGTTAATCCTGTATTCAAAAATCCACCATAACTTCCATCATAATATCTTGCTCGATAATCTTTGAATCTATTTGCAATAGTATTATCTAATTTATTCCAATATTCTCTACGACCACCATCACCATAATGTTGCCCATTAATAAAGATTATTAATTTACCATCAGGATCTATCGCGTTTATTGGATTATTTGCAACATAAGTGTATGGAGATATGTTTGGATACTTCTCCGCCAGCGGGTCTACATTCAGCCACAGCGATACTCTCGGGTCATAGTACCTCGCTCCATAGTAATACAATCCCGTCTCAGTATCCAACTCCTTCCCATTAAATAGATACGGCATAGTCCTGCTTGTAGAATGTTCCTCAAACAACACTTCTCCAAAAGCAATATACTCCGTATGCTGGGTTATTCTTCCCTCTCTATCCGTAATATACGAAGAACTTCCCAAGTGGT
>CAKAOY010000122.1 GCA_916710115.1 uncultured Bergeyella sp. | reverse complement strand
CTCCACATCGTTGAAACTTTTTTTAAGATTTTTTACTTCAATCATTTTATTTTTAGATTAATGATTAATTACTCAAAATTAATTGAGTGAGTATCAGCTCTGAGATGATGATGAAAACCATCGTCCAAACTACTGCTTGTGTGCTGGAACGCCCCACTTCCAAGGCTCCCCCCTTTACGGTATAACCGAAATAGGCAGGTATTGTAGCAATGATGAAAGCAAAAACAATCGTTTTGATAAAGGCATAAGTGAAAAACAAGTTTGGCATATGCATTTGTATCCCTGTGGTGAATTCTGCTGTAGTCCAATCATTCGTAACGGACCCTGCAATATATCCACCAATCACTCCAATGAATATACTAATGGCTATCAGTAGCGGATTGAAAATAATACAAGCTAATATTTTCGGTAGGACCAAGAAATTTGCAGAGTTGATACCCATAATATCCAGAGCATCAATCTGCTCTGTTACTCTCATTGTGCCGATACTTGATGCAATATAAGAACCAACCTTTCCCGCTAATACGAGGCTGATAATAGTCGGCGAAAATTCTAAAATAAGTACTGCCTTTGTTGCATATCCCACAAATGTAGTAGGAATAGGTATCGGTGAGGCGTGGAAATTATTATACATCTGTATGGCCGTTACAGCCCCTACAAATACAGAAGTGAAGACTACCAATCCAAAAGAATTAACACCTAAATCGTAAATCTCACGGGCAAAATTTTTATAAAAAACGGATTTCTTCTGTGGCATTTTCAAGCTCTTACCTATGATGATAAGATATTCTCCTAATGCCGTAAGGAATTTATTAATCATTCTGCAAAGATATTAAAAAGTTAGAAATACCAATTTAAAGTATTCAAAATATATATTGAAAATCATATGATAAAAATCAAAGTTTTTTAAAAATAAAATACAATCTTCTATATAAAATTATTACCTTTGTCTCAAAGTATTTATTAAAGGTAGGTATGTTTAAAAATTTAAAGTGGAATAAATTACTCTTGTTTTTGCCTCTAACGGCATTAATATTTTGTTTTAATACATCTAAGACTGATGACGAAAAAATGCAGACAATAATGATGAGTACAAGGCGGTCGCTGATGTATTTGCATTATTCTCCAAAAGATATAAATGACGACTACTCCAAGGGGGTGTATGATAAGTATATGGAAATGATGGATCCAGGTAAGCGTTTTTTCTTAAAGTCTGATATACGGGAGTTTGAGACTTATAAACTTCGTTTGGATGATTATTTCTTTAATGAAGACCTTAGTTTCTACAAACTTTCTGTGGATAGACTCTACCAAAGAGTAGATGAGGCTGACAAAATTACAAAAGAGATTTTTAAAACTCCGTTGAATTTCAACGAAGATGAAACATATGTCCTTGACGAGAAGAAAAAAGAGTTTCCAAAGGACCATAAAGAATTCCAAAACGAGTGGAAAAAATATATAAAACTCAATATCTTACAAGAGATGGAAACCCTCACGGCGAGGGAAGAAGCCCAGCAGAAGAAGAAAGACTCTGTGATAGCCAATAAATTATTGGATACTATTAGTGTGAAAAAACTCACCCCAGAGGAGAAACTTACTAAGGCAACAAATGAGGTGAAAGATTATATGTCTCAATATTTTAACCGATTCAAAAAAAGGAAAAAAATGGATTGGTTTACAATGTATATGAATGCATATACTGAGACTTTTGACCCACATACCAATTATTTTTCACCAAAAAATAAGGAAGATTTTGATATTAATTTCAAAGGAAAATTCTACGGAATAGGGGCTGTCATTCAAGAGAAAAAGGGGCATTTATATCTTGGGGAACTTAGTATTGGTGCTCCTGCGTGGAAGTCTAAGCAACTCTCAGCAGGTGATAAAATATTGAAAGTAAAATCTAAGCCCAATAGTGAAAATGTCAATGTTTCGGGAATGTTGGTTGATGAGGTTGTACGGTACATACGCGGTGAAAAAGGGGTACCTGTAATCCTTACGGTGGAGAAACGAGACAAATCTATCAGAGAAGTTACTCTTGTTCGTGAGGAAGTTACCATAGAGGATACTTTCGCTCGTAGCCTTGTTATTAATGGAAAAAATGGTAAGAAATACGGCTTTATCTATCTTCCGAGCTTCAATGCTGATTTTGAAAATAAAAATGCAAGAAATGCTTCTGATGATGTAAAAGCTGAAATTTTAAAGCTTAAAAAACAGAATATCAGTGGGCTGATTTTAGATTTGAGAAATAACGGAGGAGGCTCTCTTTCGGAGGTAGGAGATATTATGGGCTTGTTTATGAAATCGGGTGCCTATGTCCAAATAAAAGATGGAACAGGTAAAACGCAGACCTATCATAACAAGTCTGGCGAACCCATTTGGAATGGTTCGCTCTTAATAATGCAAAATGAACTATCGGCATCGGCATCGGAGATTTTGGCAGGAGAAATGCAAGACTATGGCAGAGCGGTGGTTCTTGGTTCTCCGCAGTCCTTTGGTAAGGGAACCGTACAGACCTTTGTGGATTTAAACAGATTCCTTAATACAGATGAAGATTTTGGTTCTCTGAAAGTTACAATCCAAAAATTCTACCGAATAACAGGAGAATCTACCCAAAGAAAGGGAATACAATCTGATATTGTGATGAAAGATTTCTTCTCTTACGCCGAAGTTGGGGAACGATACGATGAATATGCTCTACCGTGGGATAAGATTGAGCCGACTGTCTTCCAGAAGGTGAATAAAGTAGATGTCCAAAAATTAAAACAAAATGCAGATAAGAGGATAGCAAATAACAAAACTTATCAACTGCTATTAGAGTCTGCACAATGGAAAGAAAAGTTGGACAAAAATGAATCTATTACCTTAAACCAAGCTAAGTTTGAAAAATTAATGAAAGAAAGAAAACAACAAATAGAAAGATTCAAGGCTTTGGATAAATTCCGTAATGGATTGACGTTCGTAATCCATCCAGATGAGGCTCTCAGGGAGAAAAAGGATGAGGCTTTTAAGAAAAAAACAGAAAATTGGCTGAAAAATCTTCAGCGAGATGTCTATCTCCAAGAGGCAATGAATATTGTACAGGAAATGTAATGAAAATAATATTTATCTTACTTCAAAATACAATATTTTAATATAAAAAAAGTTTATATCTTTAAAATTGTGGTTTAAAAAATAAAGTAAAAAATGAATGCTCATACAGAAAAACAGGTTTTCTCGCTTTGGGAAGTACTTTTTAGTGGTGGTGTTTTAGGAAATGTTATTATGGTGGCTATTTTCTTGCTGGGGATTTTGTCTCTATACATATTCTTTGAAAGATTTTTCTTCATACGAAGAATGGGAAAAGAAGTGCCAAATTTCTTAGATAATATAAAAGATTTTGTACAAGATGGCAAAATAGAAACAGCCATAGACTACTGCAGAACCATAGATTCCCCAGAGGCAAGAATGATAGAAAAAGGATTATATAGAATAGGTCGACCGATTTCTGATATTTCTAATGCTATGGAAAATCAAGGCCAATTGGAAGTCTCAAAATTAGAGAAAAATCTTAATATCTTGGCATCTGCATCAGGAGCTGCTCCTATGTTGGGCTTTTTGGGAACTGTCGTCGGAATGATTATGGCATTTTTTGAAATTTCTAATGTGACAGGAGCTGTCAGTCCAAAACTATTAGCATCAGGGATTTACACTGCAATGGCCACTACCGCTGTGGGGCTTTTTATTGGCATTCCAGCATACTTTTTTTATAATATTTTGGTAACGAAAGTTGATAGATTAGTATTGAAAATCCAGACTCACGCAACAGAATTTTTAGATACACTTAGCAAACCCTTGTAAAAGATGAATTTAAGACGAAAAAATAAAGTAAGTGCCGAGTTTAGTATGGCATCAATGACGGATATTATCTTCCTCTTACTTATCTTTTTTATGATTACTTCGTCGGCTATTAGTCAATCTTCTATTGAGGTGAAACTCCCACAAACAACCGATGGAAATGTCAATAACCAGAAACCTACGATGGTGACCATTAGTGCGGATGGAAAATATTTTATTGGGGATAAGGAGGTAGGTAAAGATAATTTGGAAACTGAGTTAAAACAGACCCTTAGCGGAGAGGAAAAACCAGCATTTACCATACGAGCAGACGAAAATACCAAGCATAAAGATATAGTCTTTGTAATGGAAATTGCAGAAAGAAATAAGTATAATCTGGCAATCGCCACTATTCAAGAGCAGTAAAATTGTGGAAAATAACCATTTTCAAGAGCGAAAAGACCAATTACAAAGTGCGGTGATTACCTTAATCATCAGCCTTTTGGTGCTATTGTTCATCTATTTTTATCAATTTACACGTATTCGCGAAAAACAAGAAGTGGTAACTACAATGCTCATTAATTTCAGTGAAAATACTGAAATGCAACAATCTG
>CAKAOY010000121.1 GCA_916710115.1 uncultured Bergeyella sp. | reverse complement strand
ACTGGACGAATACAGACAATACATTGAAAAAGATGGAGCCTTGGAAAGAAGATTCCAAAAAGTAATGATAGAGCCAACCTCTACCGAGGAAACTATACAAATCCTCAACCAAGTGAAAAACAAATACGAGGAACATCATAATGTAACCTATACTAATGAGGCTATCACCGCTTGTGTCAATCTCACAACAAGATACATCACCGACAGATTCCTACCCGACAAGGCTATCGATGCCTTGGACGAGGCAGGAGCAAGAGTCTATATAAAAAATATCTCAAATCCAACAAAAGTAATTGAACTTGAAGAAAAACTAAACAATACAAGACTCCTAAAACAACAAGCTGTAAAAAAACAAGACTATTTGGAGGCACGAAAACATAAAGATGACGAAGAACAAATACTTCAAGAACTAAAAATAGCCAAAGAAGATTGGGATAAATTTGTAAAAGAACATAAAGAAATAGTAACAGAAGACAATGTAGCCGAAGTTGTCTCCATGATGAGTGGTATCCCCGTAACAAAAGTAGGAAAAAATGAACTAGAAAAACTTGCCAAAATGAGCGAAAACCTCAACGGAAAAGTCATTGGGCAAGAAGATGCCGTGAAAAAAGTAGTAAAAGCTATCCAAAGAAATAGAACTGGACTAAAAGACCCTAACCGACCAATAGGAACATTCATCTTCCTAGGGACAACGGGCGTCGGAAAAACAGAACTCGCAAAAGTAATGGCAAGAGAACTCTTTGACTCCGAAGAATCCCTCATTCGTATTGATATGAGTGAATATATGGAAAAATTTTCCGTATCTCGCCTCGTGGGAGCTCCTCCGGGGTATGTCGGCCACGAAGAAGGAGGACAACTCACCGAAGCTGTCCGCAGGAAACCTTACTCCGTGGTACTACTCGACGAGATTGAAAAAGCACATCCAGATGTATTCAATATCCTCTTACAGATTCTTGACGAAGGATTCGTAACCGACTCCCTCGGAAGAAAAATTGATTTTAAAAATACGATTATTGTCCTCACTTCTAATATCGGAACTCGCCATCTAAAAGATTTCGGCGATGGAGTGGGGTTCGGTACCTTAGCAAGACAAAATTCTTCAGATGAAAGAGCAAAGGCTACCATAGAATCCGCCCTGAAAAAGGCATTCTCTCCAGAGTTTCTAAATAGAATTGATGATGTAATTATCTTCAACGCTCTGAAAAAGGATGATATACGAAAAATTATTGACCTTGAATTGGCAAAATTGGAAAAACGACTCCTTAAACTTAATTATAATGTAATACTAACCAACGAAGCAAAAGATTTTATCGCTGAAAAAGGTTGGGATAAAGATTTTGGAGCAAGACCACTCAAACGGGCAATACAAAAATATATTGAAGACTTAATCGCAGAAATGCTCGTTATGAAAGAACTTAACGAAGGAGATACCATCACTCTGACTATTAATGAACAAAATGATGGATTAACAAAGATTTAAATCATTGAAAAAAATCCCAATCATTCCGACTGGGATTTTACTTTTAGTATATCTATCAAAAAAATGGCTACTTATATTACTATAAGTAGCCCAAAACTAATTTAATAAACTTTAATATAATGATGAATTTCTTTATTCTACCACCTCAACAGTCAATCCTATCTTTTGTAGTGCAAAGATATAATGTTTCATAACCTTAAAAAAGGATATTTTATCCATTTTTAATAAATTATATCTATAACTTAAATAGTTTAAAAGTATAAATATACAAACAATTGATTTTCATATATTTATATTCTAATTTTTATTTTTTCATGCTTTTAAAAATTTATATTTATTAGTTTTAGTATCTTTGTAAAAATACTATAAAAATGTAATATATCCATCATATCGTATAAAATAATATACTTTATACCTTTTATTGAGTATTCATAAAAACATTTTTAAATACAAAAAAATGGACAAAAATGACAAAAATTATTAATATTTTAAAAGACAATGGCATAATTCTCTATCCTACCGACACAATTTGGGGGATTGGTTGTGATGCTACAAACCCCATAGCTATCAAAAAAATATTTAATTTAAAAAAACGAGATAAGCAGAAATCCCTCATCATTCTAGTAGAAAGTGAAAAGCGACTACAAGAAATTGTGGATGTCCCCGAAATGGCTTGGGAAATCATAGACATTAGTGAAAAACCTGTCACCATAGTCTATGACAACCCCAAAGGGCTACCAAAAGAACTTTTAGCAGAGGATGGTAGCATAGGGATTCGTCTTGTGAAAGATGATTTTTGTAAAAAATTAATCTCCAAACTCAATAGACCGATAGTATCCACCTCTGCAAATCTTAGTGGCACTCCCTCACCAAGGAAATTTTCGGATATTGCAAAAGAAATAAAAGATAATGTGGATTTCATAGTAGAAGACCCAACAAACAGAATTTCTCAATGGGAAAATTCCTCTGTGATAAAAATTGGAATCGATAATACAATAAAAATACTCCGAACTTAAAAATAAATCTTTAGAGTATATTTTTTTTCATTATCTTTGGAAAAAATTAGTTCAATTTAAAAACATTCATTCTATGAAAACAAAAATAATTATAACTTCAATTTTATTGATGGGAATGATTGGGTGCAAAAAAAACAGCAACCCAACAAACGAATCCTCTACGAGTGTAACTACCACAGACAAGGGAGTAGAGGCAGAAATAACCTACGAAAGTGAGGCAAAAGAAACCATAAAAATCACTTACTTTGCAGATGGCTCATTAGTAGGAGTAAAACTATTGAAAAATAACGAACCAGAGAGAACCCTAAAAGCCATTACAGAAGGACATCACAACACACCTGCTTTCTCCGATGGAAAGGTAACTTGGGAAGTTTCTAACGAGAATGTTTCGGGAACCTACACCGATGAAAAAGGGAGTAAAACCATCTACCAAAGAAAATAAATTTTGTAAAATACATCCATAAGTCTCAAAAATATTTGAGACTTTTTTCATTCCTTTATTTCATTAATTAAATATTTAATCTTAAATTTGTGGTAGAAAATACGATTAATAAAATCCTAAAAATATGCAAACAATAGAATTCAACCACGAGTGGAAAACGAGATTACTCAATCGTTTTATCAAATATGTAAAAATCTACTCCACTTCCGACCCAGAGAGTGATACCTGCCCCTCTACTCCACAGCAATGGGATATGGCAAACTTACTCTTTGACGAACTAAAAGAATTAGGCTTATCCGATGTATCTATCGACGAACACGGATATGTATTTGGGTACATCCCTTCTAATTTAGAAAACGATAATGAACCTACCGTAGGATTTATTGCTCACTATGATAGCACCCCAGATTTCAACGGGCAAAATGTAAATCCTATCGTTTGGGAAAATTACGATGGTAAAGACCTACTACTCAATAAAGAAACTGGCTTTATATTATCTCCAAACAAGTTTGAAACACTAAAAGACTATATTGGACAAACTATCATCACTACCGATGGAACAAGTCTCTTATCTGCAGACGACAAAGCGGGTGTAGCAGAAATTGTAACTGCTGCCGAATATCTATTGACTCATCCCGAAATCAAACACGGAAGAATTGCCGTAGGATTCAACCCTGACGAAGAAATCGGTCGTGGCGCTCACCTCTTTAATGTAGAAAAATTCGGTGCCGAATGGGCTTATACAATGGATGGAGGGGAAGTTGGCGAGTTGGAGTACGAAAACTTTAATGCTGCAGGTGTCGTAGTAAAAATACACGGATTAAGTGTCCATCCTGGATATGCCTTCGGAAAAATGATAAATGCGGGACTTCTAGCGAGCGAATTCATCCAAATGCTCCCTGCTAACGAAACGCCTGCCACTACACGAGGTTTTGAAGGATTCTTCCACCTCACAGATATCAATGCTGATGTATCCGAAGCTAAATTACAATATATTATTCGAGACCACGATGCCGACAACTTTGAAGCAAGAAAACAATTAATACTAAATAAAGTTGCCGAATTTAACCAAAAATACGGAGAAGGAACTGCCGAAATAGAAATTACTGAACAATACCGAAATATGAAACAGCAATTTGAAGGCAAAATGCACATCATAGACATTGCAGAACAAGCAATGAAAGATGCCAACATTACTCCAAAAATAAAAGCCATACGAGGTGGAACTGATGGAGCCCAGCTATCCTATATGGGGCTACCTTGTCCGAATATCTTCGCTGGAGGACTCAATTTCCACGGACCTTACGAATATGTTCCTTTAGAAAGTATGGAAAAAGCCGTAAAAGTAATTGTAAATATTGCTAAGGCTAAGAAATCATAATAACTTCCTCTTAATCAAAAAAAACTTTGCTATTTAAATAGCAAAGTTTTTTCATTACATCCACCAACATCATTCAGTAAGGCAAAAATTATTATTGTTAACAAAATTTATTATCTTTGTCTAATGAAATTA
>CAKAOY010000120.1 GCA_916710115.1 uncultured Bergeyella sp. | reverse complement strand
GTATGAAAAAAGATGATTTATTAGGTTAGTTGGCTACATCACTAATGAATTTTATACGAAGCATTCTTATCTCTTCATCGCTGAGTTCATCACCGAAATTATCAAGCAATACTTTCATAGAATCGCTGTCGCTTTCGTGCATAAAATCCATAAATTCCTCTATAATATCCTCATCAATATTATCATTAATGTAGTAGTCTATATTTAGTTTAGTTCCTTGATAAACAATAGATTCCATTTCTTTTAAGAGTTCATCCATTGTAATATTTTTAGCTTTTGCAATATCTTCAAAATCTATTTTTCTGTCGGTACTTTGTATGATGAATACTTTATGGCTGGATTTGTTGGCGACTTGTTTTATCACCATATCTTGCGTTCGCTCAATATCGTTGTCTTCTACATATTTTTTTATGAAATCTGCAAAATCTTTTCCGAATTTTTTTGCTTTTCCTTCTCCTACGCCGTGTATTTTAGAAATTTCTTCGATGGAAATAGGATATTGAATCACCATGTCTTCCAAACTTGGATCCATAAATACAGTGTACGGCGGGATACCGAGCCTTTTGGCTACTTTTTTTCTTAATTCTTTAAGTTGCGAAAACAACACATCGTCCATACCCACAACTTGTTGTTGAGAATTTTCAATATCAGATTTTACTTGGGAAAGGTCAAACTTACGATCTTCTGCTATGAGAAATTCTGCTTCAATTTCATTATTTAGGAATTTTAAACCCTTTTCTGTGAGTTTTAATATGCCGTAAGTTTCAATATCTTTGAGTAAAAAACCTTGTACGGTTGCTTGTCTGATAATTGTTTTCCAATAGTTATCATCCTTATCTTTTCCGATGCCCCAAAGTCGGTGAGTTTCTAACTTATGAGATTTGGTAATGGGTGATTCTTTGGCACATAGGATATTTATTAAATCCTTTATTCGGAATTTTTGTTCTAATTTTTCAATTACCTCTAAGATTATTTTTAGGTCGTTGCTCGCATTTATGAGGGTTGGAGGATTTAGAGAGTTATCATCCATATTAGCACCATCACCATTTATGGGGTCAAATTCTTCACCGAAATAATGTAAAAGATATTGCCTTCTACTCATTGATGTTTCTGCATAACTCACTACTTCGTTGAGGAGTTGTAATCCAATTTCTCTTTCTGAAACGGATTTTTGTGCTAAGAATTTTTCTAATTTGTCGATATCTTTAGGGTCGTAGAAGACGATACAATGCCCCTCGCCACCATCTCTACCTGCTCTACCAGTTTCTTGGTAATAACTTTCTAAGGATTTAGGAATATCGTAGTGTATCACGAAACGAACATCGGGTTTGTCAATCCCCATACCGAAAGCAATAGTTGCCACAATCACATCACATTCTTCCATAAGAAATTTATCTTGATTGGTAACTCTTGTTTTTTGGTCTAAACCAGCGTGATAGGGTAGTGCATTAATACCATTTATTTGCAAAAGTTGGGTGAAATCTTCCACTTTTTTACGGCTTAGGCAGTAGATTATACCTGATTTTCCTTTATTTTGATTGATAAATTTAATGATTTCTTTTTCAATATTCACTTTTGGGCGAACTTCATAGAATAGATTTGCTCTATTAAAACTTGCCTTGAATACCACTGCGTCATTCATTCCCAATGTTTTTTGGATATCGTCTTGTACCTTTGGTGTTGCAGTTGCAGTGAGAGCAATTATGGGTACTTTTGAGATATTTTCAATGATGGATTTTAGATTTCTGTATTCAGGGCGGAAGTCGTGTCCCCATTCGGATATACAGTGAGCTTCATCAATAGCAAAAAAGGAAATTTTTACACTTTTCAAAAACTCGGTGTATTCTTCTTTTATAAGACTTTCTGGGGCTACATAGAGTAGTTTTGTTTTCCCAGATTTTAGATCATCAAATACCTTTTTTACTTGTTGGCGATTGAGAGAAGAGTTCAGCACATGGGCTACACCATCTTCGGAAGAAAGCCCGTTTACAGCATCAACTTGGTTTTTCATCAAGGCGATTAACGGAGATACTACAATAGCCGTTCCCTCGGAGATGAGGGCTGGAAGCTGATAGCATAGGGATTTTCCTCCGCCTGTAGGCATTAGAACGAATACATCTTTCCCACTTAATAATGTTTGTATGATTTTTTCTTGTTGTCCTTTGAAGACCCCAAAGCCGAAATATTTTTTTAGTTCGTATTGTAAGTTAATAGTTTTCATTATGATTTAAGATATTAAATTTTAAATAATCTTTCAAATAAGAAATGAACGTCATAAATAACACATTCAAAGATACTGATAAATTTTCAAAACTGAAAATAAAATTAATAATAAATATCTATCATAGTTTATAAATAGTGACTTATATTATCTATTGGAGGCGTGATAAATTATCTTTTTGGATTATTTTTCTTGGTCTCCGTAGAGTCTTTTTTGCTTCGTAGGATATTGTTGAAACTTGTGTTATATACTACTCCTATACCAGAAGTTTGGTTAGCACCCGTATTTCCTGCAATCAGACCTATATTCGATGGTTTAGAGAAGCCCTTTACGAGGAGGGAGCCGTCAATATTTTTACTAAAATCATATTCTATAGTACCTTCTGTAGTGAGGTAATTGTTAGAGATGCTACTTGCATCGGTTTTGAGGATAGGAATCCCGATATTACCGATAATTTTCAATCGTGGTGAGATATTTACATTCATTCGGCTACTCGCTCTATCGGATGTGTTACTCGTTTGGTCACCTGCGAGATAGTCAAGGTCTATTTTTACATTTTTACTGATGGTATTCAGTATGGAGCTGAGTTGCTTCAATAGTATTCCATAGCCGGAGGATTGTAGAGAGTTTGCTTTCACATCAAAACCGCCAGAATTAGACACATTAAAAGTTCCGAGTGCTAGGATAGACCCAAATTGGATTACCTTTTCGTCTTCGTTGCTAATTTTTGTATTAAGAGTTTCTCTGATTTGAGATGAAACTTCAGGAATATCAATATTAAATTTCAAATCTGGCTTGTTCATCGTTCCGGTAATGTTTGTGATAAGTTGTACATTCAAAGATGGTAAAGAGGTTCCTAAATACTCACCCATATTAGTAACGACCTTTTCGTAAGTCGCCTTAATGTTGAGCTGAGGTGTCATAGGATTTCCTGTCCAGCTGAGATTACTTCCTTTCACAATTTGGAATTTTCTTTCTAATATCATCTTAGAGACAAATTCCCCACTATCTACGATATAATTCCCATTGAGAGAAATATTTCCACTTCTATTCATCTTAAATCGGATGGCCTTTGCATCACCTCGTACACTGATGTCTCCCATACTTCCACCCACGAGGACATTCACCAGCGTTCCTTTATCGGCACTTACGGTGAAATCAATATTCATATTGGCACCTGTTTTTTTCTTTTTGGCAAGTTCTATTTTTCCTTCGGTAGTTCTTTTCAAGAATCGGAGCATTTTATATTCATCAACCTTTGTGGTAGAACTTGAATTGAAGGTAAAAGAAGAATTATTGAGAGCTCTCATATTCGGTGTGGAAATATCTAGTCCCATAATTGGCCCTGAAACGAAGAGGTCTCCTGTTGCTTGCACTTTGCCCCAGAAGAGGTCGTTGTCTGCCTGTGTAGAGTTGAGCATCATAAGATTTGCAGCCCTGATAATGAGGTTGACACCCATTGTGTCTAATGTTTCAAACTGAATAAATCCAGAGATAGAGCCATCAGAAACATTTCGTCCATCCTTTATTTTAATATCATTAAGAGCCACAAAACCTTTGGAAAAAGGTAGTTTCGTGTCTTCAAATGAGTAATCAACTCCTGTAAAATCCAATTTTAAGCCGAATTTGGAAAGTGCAATTTCACCATTATAGTCAATATTATCAATTGGTCCTGAAATTCTCACACTGCCATCTGCAACCCCTCGAATGTTACTGAAAACTCCATTGACAAACTGTTGAGCAAAGCCCAAGTCAAACTTGTTGAGTTGCGTTTCAATGTCAAGAGTTGGTGTTTTAGGATTATTATCAATCGTTCCAGAAACTATCAATTTATTGTCACCAAATACCCCAGCAGAATGTAGCAAAACATCTAATTTATAGATATTTGGTCGTTCTGTTTTTACAGCAGATATATTGAGATTCCCCATTTCTCTACCCCCCATTTTCATCTTATCAATATTGAGTGTGATGATAGGTTCAATAGATTTTTCATTTTTTAATATGTGGAAATTACCATTAGCAACCCCTTGGAAATCCATTGGATTACCAGAATCTTGCATCTCGAAAAGTTTAGCTATTTGCAATCCGTCTATATTCCCTGAAATCTCAAACTGCTTATTCCCATATGACGCCTTTTCTATGAATAATTTAGAATCTTCGGAATTGATGAGAAGATTATTAACCTCAATATTTCCTGTTTTCCTTCGATAGACAATACTTTGTGGTAGGTTGCCGTCATCTCCTATTCTCCAATTTATATTATTGAAATTCAGGTTGGTGTT
>CAKAOY010000119.1 GCA_916710115.1 uncultured Bergeyella sp. | reverse complement strand
CAACTCCTCTAATCTCTTTTTAAAGTCAGAAAAAAATTCTTCTGAAAGACCTAATTTATTTGGAGTAGCTGTTTCTACTAATCTTTCAATAAAATCAATAAAATGAATATACTCTGCTCCATTTAATTTTGCAAGTTTAGCATTTTTTACTTTTACAATCATTTCCATATCTTTAAAATTTATATATTATATCAAAATTAATGTTGCAAATATATATATTATAACCATATAAACCAAATTTTTTCATAAAAAAATATTATATCTAAATACTAATAAACTATAATTTAAAATTTATTTTTATATTTTTATAGTATTAGAATATCAAATTTCCAAATGATTTTTATTATTTATTAGTATCAAAACATCAAATTTCTAAATATAAATTTTATTTCAAAATATAAGAAAAGTATAATTTCAAAATGATTTTTATTATTTATTAGTACCAAAATATCAAATTTCTAAATTTAAATTTCATTTTAAAATATAATGAAAGTATAATTTCTAAATTATTTTTATTATTTGATACTATATAAATATTATAAAAATAAAAAAAATTATATATTAATAATATCATAAATATATATTTTAAACATAAAAAAAACATTTCACTTACCATTTAAAATGATAAATAAAATGTTCTTTTATAATATTATATTATTCTTAAATTATAATTATATTGGTTTTACAAGATTTAAGAACCATTCTTTAATATCCCCTTCAAGATGTTTAGATAGTTTCTCCTCACATAATCTATGGTAATCATTTAGCCATTGTTTTTCTTCTGGTGTAAGAAGTTCCTTAACAATAACATCGGTGAAGAAAGGACATATCGTAAGAGTCTCAAATTCGTAGAATGGTCCGAAGTCCGTAGTCTCGGATTCTCTAACTGCCACTAAATTTTCTAATCTTATACCATATTTATTTACCAAATAGAATCCTGGTTCATTGGATACTACCATACCTGGTAACAATTCTACTGGATTTAATTCTTTTCTGATATTTTGAGGCCCTTCATGAACATTCATAAATGAACCTACGCCGTGTCCTGTTCCGTGGTTGTAATCTTTACCTGCCTGCCAAAGAGCCATACGAGCATAAGCATCTAATTGTACTCCTCTTGTTCCTTTTGGGAACTTCACCATTGACAATTGGATATGGCCTTTCATTACCAAAGTGTAATCAATTTTAAATTCTTCACTTACATCGGAACCCAAGGCGAGCGTTCTTGTTATATCGGTGGTACCTTCTAAGTATTGACCTCCTGAATCTACCAAAATTGTTCCAGAGTTAGTTACTGATTTACTACCTTCTTCTTTCGCAGAATAGTGGATTATGGCACCATTACCATTATATCCAATAATGCTATCAAAACTTTCTCCTACGAAATTCTGTTGTTCGGCACGAAATTCGCGAAGTCTTACTCCTATTGAATACTCATTCATCGGTGTTTTTCCTGCTTCGTGAGTGAGCCAATATAGGAATTTTACCATTGCTACTCCATCTTTTTCCATTGCGATACGGAATCCTTCTAACTCTACAGGGTTCTTTTGTGCTTTCATTAAATTTCCAGGAACCGCTGCTTTTATAAAGGTATTATTAGGTCTCAATGTATCAAATACTTTTTGATTTGTATTTGGTGAAATGAGTATTTTTTGATTAGAAACTTTATTTGCTAAGTATTGGAAAAAGTCAATATATTCTACAATTTGTACATTAGCCTCTACTAACTGATTTTTTGCATCTTGATTAAGCTTTTGAGTATCTACAAACAAGGTTACATCGGTTGTCGTAAGATAGATATATCCCAAGAAAACTGGGTTTGCCTTTACATCACTACCCCTTAGATTGAGAGTCCAAGCCACATCATCAAGGCTAGAAATGATATGTGCAGTAGCTCCAAGTCCTGACATTTTTTGTCGAATGGCATCTAATTTACTCTGAACAGATTGCCCTGCTCTTTCTACGGGCTGTGTGAATACTACATTTTTAGAAGCTTCGGGGCGTGGTAACCATATTTCGTCCAATAGAGGTATATTTTTCAGTTTGGCACCTCCTTTTTCGAATCTTTCTTCCATTAGTTCCCAATTTGCGTTAGAGGTTACTAGGGCATTCACAGCTACAACTCCTCCTTTCGGAATCTCAGATAACACCCAATCAATATAGTGTGGCGTTCCTTCTACACCATCTTTCATTAAGTCTATACCACTATTTTCAAGTTCAATCGTTGCTTGTGTAAAGTAGCGACCATCAGTCCAAAGTCCTGCTTTGTCTTTAGTAAAGACCACGAACCCCGCAGAACCTGTAAAACCAGATATCCAAGCTCTCTCTTGCCACTCGGTAGGGAGATATTCGCTAAGGTGTGGATCGGCAGAAAATACGATGAAGGCATCTACGCCTTTCTCAGCCATTTTATTGCGAAGTTGCAATACTTTTTCTTTTGTTGTCATTTTATTTATATTTAAGATTTCACTAAACAAAGGTAATATTTTTATATTAATAAAACTTGATTTTAAGGAAAAAAGATACTCCAATATTTTTGGAATATCTTTTTACAGACTATTTTCAACCTCTATCGTAGAGTTTATTATAGAGTTGTATATACTTTTCTTTGATTACTCTTCTTTTAAGTTTGAGTGTTGGGGTAAGTTCTCCTCCTTCCACGGACCAGATACTTGGTGAGAGTTCTATTTTTTTGATTTGCTCCCAGTTGCCGAGTCCTTTATTTATTTTTGCTATTTCTTTTTCTATTCGTTGTTTCAATATTGGGTTTTGGGAAATTTCTTCTATGGTCTCTCCAATATTGTAATTTTTTATTTTTGCCCAATTTTTCACGAAATAAAAATCAGGTTGTACAATAGCACAAGGCATTTTTTCTCCATCACCCACGACAATAATTTGTTCAATAAATTTAGATGCCTTAGCCAAATTTTCAATAATCTGCGGAGCGATGTATTTCCCACCTGAAGTTTTGAACATTTCTTTTTTTCTATCAGTAATTGTGAGGTATCCATCTTGGTCTAAAAACCCTATATCTCCTGTTTTGAAGTATCCATCTTCGGTAAATTCGGTTTTTGTAAGTTCCTCATTTTTAAAATACCCTTTAAAAACTGATGGACCTTTAACAGTAATTTCTCCATCATCTTGTATTTTGCATTCCAAATTACTAATAATTGGTCCTACGGTTCCTGGTTTGGTTTTTCCTCGAGCATTTACAGCAATTACGGGAGAGGTTTCTGTAAGGCCATATCCCTCCATAATTGGGATTCCTGCATTTTGAAATATTCTATTCAATCTTTCTGAAAGAGATGCCGAGCCACATATTAAAGCATAAACTCTACCTCCTAAGCCTTCTCTCCATTTACTAAAGACTAATTTATCTGCAATTATCTCTTTGAGGGTATTTGGCTTTCCGATTATTTTTTTATTTTCTATCACCTTCAATGCCCAAAGAAAAATTCCAGCCTTAATTTTACCAGAGGATATACCTTTATTGTATATTTTATCATATACTTTTTCTATAACTCTCGGTACGACAGTCATATAATGAGGTCGTACTTCTTTCATATTATCGCCCATTTTATCAATACTTTCGGCAAAATAAACAGAAAAACCTTTGGATTGATATAGATAAAGCAACATTCTCTCAAAAATATGGCATACAGGCAAAAAACTCAATGCACGAACCTCTGTATAGTGAATATCCGCCTTAATAGGAATTCTATCATCACACCCTTTGATGTTAGAAATAATATTATTGTGAGTGAGCATTACTCCCTTAGGAGCAGCGGTAGTCCCCGAGGTATATATAATTGTAGCTACATCATCAGGATGGATATTTGCCGAAATTGCCTCCACATCTCGCTGATTAGTTGTATCCTTACCTAATTCTAAAATTTCCATCCAATTAGAAATATTTTGTATTTCATCAAACGAATATATCCCCTTCAAACTTGGGATATTTCCCTTTATTTTTTCTACTTTTTTTAGTAGAGACTCATCGGATACGAAACAATATTTTATCTCTGCATTACTGAAAATATATTCATAATCATCAGAAGAAATTGTAGGATACACCGGTACCACAACTCCACCTACCTGCAATATTCCAAAATCCACCACTACCCACTCGTTACGAGTAGTTGTAGTAATAATTGCTATTTTATCATCACGTTTTACTCCCAATCTGAGTAATCCTCTAGAAAATTGATTTCCCAAATCAACAAATTCCTCAGTGGATAATTTCTGCCATACCCCATTATATTTTGTAGCAAACATATCTACTTGTGGATATTTTTGAAGTACATAATATGCGATATCAAATATTCTTGTAAAATTCATAATTAAACACAAACTATTTTTTACTTCATTGAAAAAGGATTAAAGTAATATTATTCTTTAATCCTTATCCTATTTATTCTACGATTACATCTTTAAATCTAAACTCCTCTTTATCAAAACCTTGCTCTCTAAACCAAGCATCGCTATATACTTTACTCATATATCTTGAGCCATGGTCTGGAAAAATAAGTACAGCTAAATCTTCCTTTTTTAGAGGATTTTTTTCAGTGTATTGTATAAATC
>CAKAOY010000118.1 GCA_916710115.1 uncultured Bergeyella sp. | reverse complement strand
CATTGGCTTGACGAGATAAAGCAAGACTGCCAAGTATTATTCCTAATGGGCGATTTATTTGATTTTTGGCATGAATGGAAATATGTGGTTCCCAAAGGATTTGTGAGGGTTCTAGGAAAAATTGCAGAGCTGAGAGACAGCGGTATAGAGATTTATTTCTTCGTAGGAAATCACGACCTTTGGATGAGAGATTATTTTGAGAGCGAACTGAATATCCCCGTTTTCTTTGAAAAACAAATTGTTCAGGTTAATCACAAAAAATTACTTTTGGCTCATGGAGATGGACTTGGTCCTGGTGATAGAGGTTACAAACGAATGAAAAAAGTTTTCACTAATCCTCTATGTCAATGGCTTTTTAGATGGTTGCATCCAGATATTGCGATGGCTATGGCAATACATCTATCGACAAAAAACAAACTCATTTCGGGAGAAGAAGACAAAGAATTTCTAGGAGAAGACAAAGAATTTTTAATTCGTTATTCTAATAAAAAATTAGATTCTGAATATTTTGATTTTTTCGTCTTTGGACATCGTCATCTACCAATGATTTTTGATTTGAAGAATAAAATATCTAAATATATCAATCTCGGTGATTGGATTTCCTACTATACCTATGGGGTATTTAATGGTGATAAATTTGAACTGAAAACCTATTAAACTCTAAATATCCCTATATAGAATAGAAAAAATATTTATTAAAACATTGTTTTTTATAAGAAAATTCTTTAATTTGTAGGAAAATATCATTTTTCCGTTCATATTAATTTAAATAAAATGAGCCTTATTTCTAAACAAGACCTTATCAATGCCATCGGATTATCCAAATTTGGGTTTTTGAAGAATGGTATTGCTTCCACTTTAATGAGTATCACAAAACTCAATAAGGTAAATAACCTATACGACAAGATAAAAGATAAATCTGGGCGAGATTTTTTTGACGCTTTCATTAAAGAGAGAGGGCTAAAATATATTGTTTTTGAAGAAGATTTAGCTAAAATCCCGAAAACGGGGGCTTTTATATTAGTTTCTAATCATCCTCTTGGAGCGATAGATGGTATTTTAATGTGCAAAATCATCTCTGAAATTCGCCCTGATTTTAAGGTGATGGGGAATTTTTTATTAGAAAAAATAGACCCTATGAAGCCATTTGTAATCCCCGTGAATCCATTTGGAGGTGATAGAAAAAATATTCGTAGTTCTTCAACAGGGATGAGAGAAACCATAAAACACCTTTCTGAGGGTGGATGTGTAGGTATTTTCCCTGCGGGAGAAGTTTCTAATAAGAATAATAAAGACAACGAATTGCGAGATAAAGAATGGGAAACTACAGCAATGAAGCTTATTAAAAAAGCAAAAGTACCCGTAGTTCCAATGTATTTCCACGCTAAAAATAGCAATCTTTTTTATAATGCTGCAAAAATCCATCCAGATTTGCAAACCTTAATGCTCCCAACAGAAATGATGAGAGCAAGAAAAACTCCTATCAAAATAAGAATTGGAAAACCCGTTTCTGTAAAAATTATTGACGAACAAGAAACTACAAAAGAACTAGAATATTTCCTACAAAAAAAAATCTACCTTCTGAAATCCTATTACGAACAACGAAAGTCTCAAATGGAAAGGTTACCCGATTTGAAACTGAATTTTTCAACAAATAAATTAGAAAATATTGTCCAAAACATTATTGATGAAACACCAACAGAAAATATTCTAAAAGAAATAGAATCTCTTCGGAAGAATGATAAACGATTTTTCTGCAATGGAAATTACGAAGTATTTTTTGCTGAGTACGAAGAAATACCTTATATTATGAGGGAAATAGGTAGACAAAGAGAAATCACCTTCCGAGCGGTAGGAGAAGGAACAAACCTCCCTTTTGATATTGATGAATATGATAAATACTACCATCATCTATTCCTTTGGGATAATGATGCACAAAAGATAGTAGGTGCCTACCGAATGGGGCTAGGTAAAGAAATAATGAAAAAAGGTGGTATCAACGGCTTCTATACCTCATCGCTATTTGAGTTTGACCACGAGTTACAGCCTTTTTTCAATGAAGTAATAGAAATGGGTAGAGCCTATATTATCAATGAGTATCAAACAAAACCACTTCCTTTGTTCCTTTTGTGGCGAGGTATTACTTATGTTTGCCTACGAAATCCAGACCATAAATTTCTTATGGGAGGTGTGAGTATCAGTAGCAAATTTTCGGATTTTTCTAAATCCTTGATGATAGAATTTATGAGATCCCATTACTACGACTCTGCTTTAGCCCAGTATATTCATCCGAAAAATGAGTTCAAAGTGAAACTTACTGATAGAGATAAAAGTTTATTCTTACATGAGATGAGTTCTGATCTGAATAAGCTAGATAAAGTAATTGACGACCTCGAACCTCAACTAAAACTCCCTGTTTTGATAAAGAAATATATCAAACAAAATGCAAAGGTTATTTCCTTTAATGTGGATCCGAGTTTTAATGATGCTATTGATGGACTGATGTATATCCGCATAAGCGAACTACCAGAAAGTACAATAAAACCCGTATTAGACGAGATGGCAGAACAACTCAGAAAAGAACAAGAGGGTGAATAAATTATATAAAAACATATAGCTGATTGTATTTAATCAGCCTTTTTACTTATTTCAAACAAAAAGCAACCTTTAAAAGGTTGCTTTTGTTATATACTACATATAAGCCTCTATTGGATTACAAGTACAAATTAAATTTCTATCTCCATAGGCATCATCCACTCTAGATACAGATGCAAAGAATTTATTTTCTCTCACCCAAGGTAGCGGATAGGCAGCTTTCTCTCTACTATATGGCTTGTTCCATTCATCAGAAGTAACAATTTGCTCTGTATGAGGGGCATTCTTAAGAACATTATTCTCCTTATCTGCCTGGCCATTAGCTATCTCTTCAATTTCTTTTTTGATATTAATAAGAGCCTCGGCAAATCTGTCTATTTCCGCTTTGGATTCTGATTCTGTTGGCTCAATCATCAAGGTTCCTGCCACTGGGAAACTTACCGTAGGAGCGTGGAATCCGTAGTCCATCAATCGTTTTGCAACATCTCCTACCTCAATTCCATACTGCTTAAATGGTCTAAAATCTACGATACACTCATGGGCCACTCTACCATTTTCATTAGAATAAAGAATTTGAAAATGTTCAGCCAAGACCTCTTTTAAATAATTAGCATTCAAAATAGCGTGAGCTGTTGCTTTTTTCAAACCTTCCGCTCCCATCATTTTAATATATGCATAAGTAATATTTTGAACTAAAGCAGAACCAAATGGAGCAGAAGAAATAGCATCAATACTTTGTTCTGTACCCACTTTTACATTAGGATTTGATGGTAAAAATGGTACTAAATGCTTGGCAACGCATATAGGTCCCACTCCTGGACCACCACCTCCGTGAGGGATAGCAAAAGTCTTATGAAGATTCAAGTGGCATACATCTGCACCGATATGTCCTGGGCTTGTAAATCCTACTTGAGCATTCATATTAGCTCCATCCATATAAACTTGCCCACCCAAAGAATGAATCAAATCAATAATTTGCTTCACATTAGAATCAAAGAAGCCGTAAGTAGATGGATAAGTAATCATCACTGCTGATAGATTATCCTTGTGTTGTTCCGCCTTAGCTTTTAAGTCTTCAAAATCAATTTCTCCATTCTCTAAGTTCTTCACAACCACTACTTTCATTCCTGCCATTATCGCCGAAGCAGGATTAGTACCGTGAGCAGATTGAGGGATTAGCACAATATTTCTATGAGCATTTCCCTGAGATTTATGATACTCTCTGATAACCATAAGCCCCGCATACTCGCCCTGAGCACCAGAATTCGGCTGAAGAGAGGTTCCTGCAAAGCCCGTTATTTCTGCTAAATTTTTCTCTAACTCACTGATTAACTGATGATATCCACCTGCTTGCTCTACTGGTACGAACGGATGGATATTCCCCCACTCTGCCCAAGAAATTGGCAACATCTCTGTAGCCGCATTAAGTTTCATTGTACAAGAGCCAAGAGATATCATAGAATGAACCAACGAAAGATCTTTTCGCTCTAATTTCTTGATATAACGCATCAATTCCGTCTCTGTGTGGTATTTATTGAAAATTTCATTTGTCAAAATATCGTCCGTTCTCAATAAATCGGCTGGGATAGTAGTTTCCTCTTTCACCTCCAATTTCATTGATGGTTTATTAGCGAATTGAGCCAAAACATCTACTAATTTCTGAACTTTATTAAGTGTAGAAGTTTCGTCTAATGAAATAGCTACAACACTATCAATAAACAAGTTAAGATTTATTTTATTTTCCTCTAACACTACTTTGAGTTTAGATTTTTCCTCCTCTGAAAGTCGGAATTTTACAACATCAAAAGTCGTTTCATCAATTACATTATACCCTAAATTTTTCAAAGCACTTGACAGAGCATTCGCTTTGTAATGAATATCATCAACAATGAATTTCAAGCCTTTTGGCCCGTGATATACTACATACATACCAGCCATTACAGCCAACAATACTTGTGAAGTACAGATATTTGAGGTCGCTTTTTCTCT
>CAKAOY010000117.1 GCA_916710115.1 uncultured Bergeyella sp. | reverse complement strand
CCTTACGGCTTGTTCCACAGCTAAAAAGGTAGAGCCAACTTTAATATCTCAATCTGTAAATTTTACGAAATTAAAAGGAATTTGGCAGGTGGAAAGTGTAGAGTATGATTCTAAAAATTTCCGTATAAAACCTTTTGCCGAAGGTGTTGATGCGCAGTGTTTCGTTGGTAGTGAATGGAAATTAGTTCCGAATGATTACTCTGGCTCGTATGTTATAAAGGGTGGTGGAAGCTGTATAGATGTACAAAGAGATATTAAGATTGATATGTCTGGAAACGAATTCAAATTTAAAAAAGTATTTGAGGGAACAAAAGCAAAAAATAATACCGCAGGATATGTTCTTACTTTGAGAAATCAGCAAGAAAATGCATTTAGCCTTGAACAAAATGTAGGTGATGTAAAGGTTATTTATAATTTCGTGAGAGTTAGTACTTCCACAAGAGTAAAAAAATAATTAAAAATACAAAAAATGAAACTAAACAAACTGAATATTTCGGCTATTTTATTGAGTTCTACAATGTTGCTAACGAGTTGTGAAGCAGTCCAAAACTCTAATAGCCAACAAAGAGGGACTGCTATCGGAGCAGGAGCGGGAGCTATTTTGGGAGGAATATTGGGAAATAACCTTGGTAAAGGAGGAAATTCTGCCTTAGGAGCTGTTCTTGGAGCAGTGGTTGGAGGTACAGCAGGAAACCTCATTGGTAGAAAAATGGATAGACAGGCAAAACAAATCAAGGAAGTGTTACCTGGCGCCGAAGTGGAGAGAGTAGGTGAAGGAATAAAGATTACAATGAAGGAAAGTTTGGTGAATTTTGCGTTCAACTCCTCAGAACTTACCAGCAATGCAAAGAATAGTTTATCTAAACTCATCACTGCCCTAGTAAATACCTCTGACACGAACATCTCCGTATATGGGCATACAGATGCTGTTGGTCGTGATGACTACAATCTGAAACTTTCACAAAAGAGAGCCGAAGAGGTAAAGGCCTACTTAGTATCTAATGGTATTTCGCCAGACAGAATTACGGCTATTGGAATGGGAGAAACTTCACCAGTATCGGACAACAGCACCGATAGCGGTAGAGCAGAAAACAGAAGAGTAGAATTTGCTATTACGGCAAATGAAAATATGATAAAAGAAGCTCAGAGTGGAAAATAAAAAAATCTAAGAAAACATAAATCTCAGCAGACTGAAATAAAGATTTCAGGCTGCTTTTTTATTAACTATTCAAAATATATATAAACTATATAGGTGTTTTCTGTTGAAAATAAATTAAATAATCATAATGATTACAAAAATATCAATAAAATAATATTTGAATAGAGGAGATAATAATAATAAGGATTTGTTAATCATAATAATACTTGATATCATTAATTTTAAATTCTTTTTTGGTAGATATTTTTTTACTTTTGCAATATGAAATTAATTGATAAGTATAATATTCCTGGCCCAAGATACACATCTTACCCTACCGTTCCATTTTGGGACGAGTCAAGTTTTACATCAGAAAAATGGAGGGAAAGTGTTGTAAGGTCATTTAATGAAAGTAACGAAGCAGAAGGAATATCCATATACATACATTTGCCTTTTTGTGAGTCTCTTTGTACTTTTTGTGCGTGCCATAAAAGAATCACTAAACGCCATTCCGTAGAGACACCCTATATAGATTCAATCTTAAAGGAATGGTATCTTTATTTGAAAATTTTCAATAAAAAACCAAAAATCAAGGAGTTACACCTCGGTGGGGGAACACCAACTTTCTTTTCTCCTGAAAATTTAAAATATTTGTTAGATAGGATTTTTATCTCAGCAGAATTAGATAGCAATCCAGAGTTTTCTTTTGAGGGGCATCCAAACAATACCACACGGGAACATCTGCAAACGCTCTATGATTTGGGATTTCGTAGGGTGAGTTTTGGAGTACAAGATTATGATTTGCAGGTACAAAAGGCCATTAATCGTATTCAACCCTATGAGAATGTGGAAAAAGTAACCCTTTGGGCTCGTGAGGTGGGATATACTTCCGTCTCTCACGACTTAGTTTTTGGGCTTCCATTTCAAAATTGGGATACAATGGAAAATACCATTCGTAAAACAATACAACTAAAGCCCGATAGACTTGCCTTTTATTCGTATGCTCATGTTCCTTGGATTAAAGGTAGCGGGCAGAGAGGTTTTGATGAAAATGACCTACCGAGTGGAGAGGAAAAACGAAAACTCTACGAAAATGGAAAAAATCTATTAGAAGACTTGGGATATAAAGAAGTTGGAATGGATCATTTTTCTTTAGAAGAAGACGAACTTTATAAATCTATGCTCTCTGGGAAAATACATCGTAACTTTATGGGGTATTCGTCGAGTAAAACACAATTGATGATAGGTTTGGGAATGAGTGCAATATCGGATTCTTGGTATGCATTTGCCCAAAATGAAAAAAAATTAGAGGATTACCAAGCAATGGTGGAGGAAGGCATTTTACCTGTTTTCCGTGGGCATATCTTGAACAAAGAAGACCTTATCATCAGACAACATATCCTCAATTTAATGTGCCAACTGAACACCTCTTGGACAGAAGATACTTACCTCTCTGAGATTGATGAAGCTAAAGAGCGTCTGCATGAGATGGAGGAAGATGGATTAGTGGAAATATATCCTAATCAAATAAAAATCACTGAGAAAGGTAGAGCATTCACAAGAAATGTGGCTATGACTTTTGATTTGAGAATGCTTCGCAACAAGCCCGAAACGAGAATTTTCTCAATGACAGTTTAATTTATAAAAACCGAAGTCTATCTTTAATTATTGAAGATAGACTTTTCTTATTATTTACTTAAAAAATCCTTAACAATTTCTGCGAACTCTCTTGGTTTTTGTGCTTGAACCCAATGTCCTGCATCTTTTACATAGGTTATCTGGGCTTTTGGAAATTGTTGCTTAATTAGAAAATTGTCTTGTGGAAGGATATAATTGGATTTTTCGCCACCAATAAATAAAGTCTCTCCGTGGAAAACTCCAAATTTAATAGCATTAGCTACAAATTCGTTATATTTTTCTGTGAGAACAGGTAGATTGAATCTCCACGCTAATTTTTTCTCTTCTGTCCAATAAAGATTTTTTGCCAAAAACTGCGCCACAGACTTATCTTGAATGTATTCTGAAAGTATTTTTTCTACTTCACTTCTAGATTTCACAACTTCAAAATCCACTGATTTTAACGCTTTGAAAGTTGCTTGATGATGAGGAGGATAGGCTTTGGGAGAAATATCTACTACGATGAGTTTTTCTACCATTTCTGGGGATTTTATAGCGAATTGCATTACAGCTTTTCCTCCCAAAGAATGACCTATAATGTTGGCTTTCTGTATATTGTGAAATTCAAGATAGTTTTTGATATCTTCTGCTAAATCATTATGAGACATCTCTTCCGAGTGAAAACTTTTCCCGTGATTTCTCAAATCTAGTAGGTGAGTAGGGTAGATTTCTCCAAACTCCCGTCCGAGAGTTCCCCAATTATCCAGCATACCGAATAATCCGTGTAGGATAACCAGTGGTGTAGCTATTTTGTCTTCACCGTATATTTTAGAATGTAATATTTGTTCCATTGCATCATATTTTAGGCAAAGGTACTCAAATTATTTTGAAAATCTGCTCTAATATTACGCTATAAAATTATTATCTTTGTGAAAATTAAAAACTTCGAAAATGAATATAAAGAAAATCGCTGTGGCATTGTCGGCTCCTATGTTGATGAATGCCCAAAAAGTAATGACTGCCGAGACGCTATGGACTTTGGGGCGTTTGGGTGTGGAGGCTACTGCTCCTGACCATTCTGGATTAATCTACAAAGTAAGTAAAACTGACCTAAAAACGGAAAAAAATCAATCCGAGAACTACTTTCTTGATGCTACAACCAAGGCTGTCAGCAAGATAAATTTTGGAGATAAAAAAATCATTCAATGGGATAAAAATGGACTATATACTGAGGAAAAAGGCATTATTTATCTTTCTAAAGATTTTGGAAAAACTTGGACAAAGTTCTACGAAATAGGTGATGTAGATAATATCGTAATCTCTCCAGATGGCAAAAAAATTGCCTTTTCTAAGGAGGTTCTCGTAGAGAATGTATTGGCAAAAAATAAATATCAAGATACGCCCAATAGCTCCGCTCATATCTATCACGACTTAAATCATAGACATTGGGATTATTTTAACGAAGGGAAATACAACCATATATTTGTAGTGGAGACATCCCAAAATGTCTCTTCGGCTAAGGATTTATTAGAAGGAAAACTATGGGACTGCCCTCAGAGACCCTTCGGTGGGAAAGAGGATATCGTTTGGGCTCCGAATTCTAACGATCTGCTTTTCGTGATGAAGGCTCTCGATGGAATAGAATACGCAAAATCTACCAACACCGATATTTTCTTGTATAATATTCAAAATAAAGAGATTAGAAACCTCACTGCCGATAACAAAGGATATGATACGAATCCACAATTTAGTCCCGATGGGAAATATCTCATCTGGCTATCTATGGCAAATGATGGCTACGAATCCGATAAAAAAGAGATTAAAATAAT
>CAKAOY010000116.1 GCA_916710115.1 uncultured Bergeyella sp. | reverse complement strand
ATTGCCGTAGATGACAGCGGTATTTATATCTCAGGAGAAAGATTTGATTTATTATTAGCAAATGTAAAACAATCAATATATTTTATTCCAAAAGATAATATTAAATTCTAATAAAACTGCTATTTGTTAGTTATTTAATATTTATCACCCCATTTTTTTATTAATTCTGCTTTTATCTTATTTTCAGTTGAATTATCTGAGGGTTCATAAAATTTTGTTCCTGAGATTTCACTCGGCAAAAATTCTTGTTTTACAAAATTTCCTTCGAAGGAATGAGCATATTGATAATTTTTACCATATTCTAAATCTTTCATCAACTTAGTTGGAGCATTTCGTAGATGAAGGGGGACAGGGAGGTTTCCCGTTTTTTTTACGAAGTTTATCGCCTCATTTATCGCTCTATAAGTAGAGTTGCTTTTAGGACTAACTGCAAGATATACAGCTGTTTCACTAAGGATAATTCTTGCTTCAGGATTACCAATAACACTCACTGCCTGAAAGCAATTATTTGCCATTGTAAGAGCCGTAGGATTGGCCAAACCTATATCTTCCGAAGCAAATATCAGCATTCTCCGAGCGATGAATTTAATATCCTCGCCCCCTACAAGCATTCGAGCAAGCCAATAAGTAGTGGCGTTAGGGTCGCTTCCACGCATAGATTTGATAAAAGCCGAAATAATATCGTAGTGTTGTTCGCCATTCTTATCATAGATAGGCATCACCTCCTGCAAAATGGATATTATATCGGTGTTGTATATTTCTTTTTTATTTGTATTTTTATACTGATTTAGTACCAATTCTACTGAATTAATAAGTTTTCGTGCATCTCCCCCAGAATATTGTATAAAAACATCTTTTTCATTGATGATAAATGATTTTTGATTAATATCATTATATTTCTGCAATGCATTATCTATCACTTGACATAGTTTTTCATAGCTAAGAGCCTTTAAAACATACACTTGCGAACGAGATAACAGAGCTGACACCACTTCAAAACTTGGGTTTTCCGTTGTAGCACCTATCAGCACTATCCAACCTTTTTCCACAGCTTGGAGAAGAGAGTCCTGCTGAGATTTACTAAAACGATGAATTTCATCGATAAACAAAATTGGCGATTTTCCAGAAAATAAATTTTGTTTTTTCGCCTCATCTATTACCTCTCGTACTTCCTTAACACCGCTTGACACCGCCGAAAGTTTGAAAAATTTCCGATTAGATTTTTCGGCTATAATCTCTGAAAGTGTCGTTTTGCCTGTGCCGGGAGGCCCCCAAAATATCAAAGAGTTAAGCGTGTCGTTCTCTATCATTTTTCGGATAGGAGCATTCTCTCCTGTAAGGTGCTCTTGCCCAATCACTTCATTAATATTTTTAGGACGCAAAATTTCAGCGAGGGGAATATTCATTGACTGTTATTTTTAAGCAAATATATAAAATTAAATTTATTTGTCTTTTTTCATAATTTGAAGTAAATTTGCAATAGACTTTTTATTTATGAAAGAAGAAAAATCTTATAAAATATCGGTTTATCCCTTGATTTTAATGGTGAGATTCTATCAACGATGTATCTCTCCATATTTAGGGAAAAATTGCAGATACCACCCAACTTGTTCTCAGTATATGATTGAGGCATTGATGATACACGGCATTTTTAAAGGGCTACTTTTGGGAACAAAACGAATCCTCCGATGCCATCCTTGGGCAGGCTCTGGCTACGACCCTGTACCTAAAAAATAACTTTAATATTCAAATTTTACGATAATGAAATATATTTTTAAAATCTTTTTTCTTATATCCATTTTAAATATACAAAATATTGTAGCTCAGGAATATAAAGAAAATTTTTCCAATGGAACATTAAATATTAACGGCAAAGAACTACCGATTAAGATTTTCTCTACAAGCTCTGGGCAGACCTTAGATGCCTTTGCAGATGAACCGATTAAAGATAATATTTTGGTTTTCCTTAATCAGGATATGAACGAAAATTTTAGTCCAATATTCACAAAATATCAAGAGATAGGCTATCAATTTTTGGATAAGAATTTTCAGCCTACGCAAGTTATCAAAGATTTTCAATATCTATACAAGCCATTGGATCATAAAAACTTAATTAGTGAAAGTACAAAAGTAACGCTTCATACAAAATTTATGATTTGGAACCCTACGAAAGGTATTAACTTAGGATTTTTCACATTACATTTTTATAGTTTGATGTTTGTGATTGCCTTTGGATTAGGCTTCATTGTAATGAAAAAAATCTATAAAATAGATAATATTGATGAAAAATACCTTGAACCACTCCTTACTTGGACTATTTTAGGAACAATTTTTGGAGCGAGAATTGGTCATATTTTATTTTATCAGCCTGAATTATTCAAGCAAGATTTTTGGGCGGTTTTCTTACCTATTCGTACTAAGCCACATTTAGAATTTACAGGATTTTCGGGATTAGCAAGCCATGGAGCTACAATTGCTTTAATAGGTACAACTCTATATTACTCCTTAAAAATACTCAAAAAAAATCCTCTTTGGGTTTATGATAGAATTGGTATCGTGGTGGCATTAGGAGGTGGTTTTGTGAGGATTGGTAACTTTTTCAACTCCGAAATAATTGGTAAAATAAGTGGTGAAAACTCATTTTTTGCAATGCTTTTCCCACAAATGAGCGACGAATACGGTATCACTGTTCCGAGATATCCTTCTCAGTTATTTGAGGCAGTTGGATATTTCTTACTCTTCGGATTATTATGGTTTTTATATAATTTCACAAATAAAAAATACCAACAAGGTTGGTTATTCGGATTATTTTTTACTATTCTATGGTCCATTCGTTTTTTTGTAGAATTCCTCAAAGAATCACAAGGTGATGAGTTCATTTCATTTGCAGGACTTAATACAGGACAGATTTTATCTATTCCTTTCATTATTGCAGGAATTGTATTAATGGTTATTTCTAAAAAATTCGTCATTAAACAATAAAATATAAATCTATAAAAAATACAAAAATGTCAAATAAAGCAATTTTAGCCATTTTAGATGGGTGGGGCTTAGGGACAAATCCCTCAATTTCAGCAATAGACCAAGCCAAAACTCCTAATATGGACTCTTTTTATAAAAAATTCCCGCACACCAAATTAGAAGCTAGTGGGCTAGCCGTGGGACTACCTGAAGGGCAAATGGGAAATTCCGAAGTGGGACACACCAATTTGGGGGCAGGTAGAGTGGTATATCAAAACCTAGTAAAACTAAATATGGCTGTGGAAGAAGACACCCTCGCCTCAGAGGAAACAATAGCTAACGCCTTTAAATACGCATCTGATAATAAGGTAGATGTCCATTTTATTGGGCTTTGCTCCGATGGAGGAGTCCACTCTCACATCAATCATTTAAAAGGATTATTAGCATCAGCAAAAAACTTTAAACTAAAAAATGTTTTCGTTCATTCTTTCACCGATGGGCGAGACTGCGACCCTATATCTGGAAAAATATTATTATCTGATTTACAACATTTTATGGAAGTTAATAATATTGGGCAAATAGCATCCATCGTAGGGAGATACTACGCAATGGATAGAGATAAAAGATGGGAACGCATAAAACTTGCCTACGACGCAATGGTAAATGGAGTAGGAGAGGTTACTAAAAACCTTAGTGAAGCAATACAAAAGTCTTATAATGAAGGGGTTACTGATGAATTCATAAAACCAATTATATGCGTGGATTCTAATAATATTCCTATAGGCAAAATAAAAAATGGAGATGTAGTTTTTTGTTTTAATTTCCGAACTGACAGAGGCCGAGAAATCACAGAAGTCCTTACTCAACAAGATTTTCCAGATTTCGGAAT
The DNA here is from genome assembly GCA_916710115.1 of uncultured Bergeyella sp. Classification (GTDB taxonomy): domain Bacteria; phylum Bacteroidota; class Bacteroidia; order Flavobacteriales; family Weeksellaceae; genus Bergeyella_A. The sequence continues at coordinate 739 of CAKAOY010000116.1, read as the reverse complement.
GCAAAAATTAGATTTGCATTATGTAACGATGACGAATTATGATAAGAAATTTAAAAATATAAATGTCGTTTTCGATGATAAAACTCTTACTAAAACCTTAGGTGAAGTCTTGGAAGAAAATGGAAAATCTCAAATCCGCGTGGCAGAGACAGAAAAATATCCCCATGTAACTTTCTTTTTTTCAGGTGGTAGAGAAGAACTATTTAGTAATGAAAAAAGAATCTTATGCCCAAGTCCAAAGGAAGTGGCTACATATGATTTGAAGCCTGAGATGTCAGCCTATGACATTACCGAAAAAATTATTCCTGAAATAGAAAATGAGACGGCAGATTTCATTTGCCTAAACTTTGCCAATACCGATATGGTGGGGCATACGGGAGTTTTTGAGGCTGCTGTAAAGGCTGCTGAAGTAGTTGATGAATGTATCGGGAAAGTCGCTACAACCGCCTACGAACACGGATATTCGGTATTTATTTTGGCTGACCACGGGAATTCTGATGTGATGATTAACGAGGATGGTAGCCCAAACACCCAGCATTCCACAAATTTGGTTCCTCTTATCGTAATGGATAAAAATAAAACTTGGAATGTAAAAAATATTGGTAAATTGGGAGATGTAGCCCCAACGATACTTACCGCAATGGGAATAGATATTCCATCAGAAATGACGGGTAATGTATTAATTAGTTAAAAAAATAAATAAAAAGTAGAGGAAATGAAATGAGAATATTAATAATTC